>JBEIJP010000774.1:0-1853 GCA_040380245.1 Acidobacteriota bacterium
GGGAGTCTTCCCCCGACGGAGAGGAGTACCCCATTGCGTGGGAGTACCAAGAGCCGTGGGGCAACGCTGGCCAGAATGGCCAGCGCGCAGCCCTCTTCGCGGCCTCACAGGACCCCGATCCGCCGCGGCCCCCTCCGAGGGGTAGTGCCGCTGTGATGACAAACCGACCGCCGCCACGCGAGGCGAGGGAACAATGGGACGTGGCGGGCCGATATGGCCAGCGCAAGGCAATGGCCACGGCGCCACAGGACCCTGACCCTCCGCGATCCCCGCCGAAGGGGAGAACTACTGCGGACTTGATCAACTCGCCGCCGAGGGATGCGGCCGCGAGGGAGTTGTGGGAGTACATGGAGCGGGTCAGTAAGACCGCTGCCGGTACTACTACCGTGACGCGGAACTCCACAGGGAGTGCCGCCGCGGCGGCCGCGTCCGGCGGGGGGGGAAATCCCCGCCCAAAGGCCTCGGCCTTCGCACCCGGGTCGCGTGGGCGGCGGTATGCCGACCCGTACGGCGATCCGGATGATGGCGATGGTGACGGATCTGACGGGCCCCACCACGGCCGAAATGGCCGTGAGCCCGACAGGCCCGACCGTCGGAAGAAGTCTGGTCCTCCCGATGGGGACGACCCGGGGGACGGAGATGAGTGGTACGACCCGGATGAGGGTCGTGGCCAGGACCCGGACCCGAGCGACGACGACGACCGATATGGTCGCAACCGCTCACGTCTCCCCGCACGCGGCCGGGACAAGTCCCCGGCCGTCGTCGTTGTGCGGACCAACGAGACGAAGCTGAGCCTCCCATCGTGGAGCCCGGACATCATGACGATCCGGGACTGGAACCACATGGTGAGGCAGGCTGTCGTGGCTGCGAGCCCGAAGCCAGAAGAGGCGAACAGATGGTTTCTCGAGGTCGAAAAGGCCGGAGTCTCCATGGAGGCCCTCTACGACTCAGGCGCCTTCAAAACCTTGGATATCAAGTTGGCGCAGGCCTTGACCTCGAATCTCAAGGACCCTCTGAAGAGGAAGATCACCCAATTGAGCCAAAAGCTCGCCCGGAATGGGCTGCTGCTCAAGGGCAGGCAGTGCCTGTACATGATCTACGAGCATTTCAAGCTCGATGATGCCGGTGGAGCCATGTTCTCCTACCGTGACCTGATGTCGGTCACATGGCATGGGGACTCTGTCGCCCAGATGCAGGCCTTCGTCTCGGAATGGGAGTGGGTCCTGAGCGGTATGCCAGGCGAACCACCACCGTCGATGCTGTTGTCGGCACTGACCGACCAGCTCCGGAAGAGCCCGGCGATGGAGGCGATTGTCACCTACTTTGACAATCTGCCGGACACGCACAAAGACAAGTCCTATGATGGCTTGTACGCCGCGTTGAACCACAAGATGAACATCTTGTACCGCCTCGAGCACCAGGAGTCGAGGATGAGGAATCGCGGGGGGATCATCCCGCAGTTGCCGGCGGTGCCAGGGTTGCCGGAAAGGCAGAACTGGAACGACCGTCTGTCCCAGGGGAAATCCCAGGGCAAGGGCGGCAAAGCCAGCGACGGCAAAGGTCCTCGGAATGAGAACCAGCGGTCCCCCCCAGGCGACAACATCTGCTACAACTTCGCCAACACCGGCAGGTGTACTCGGGGCGACGGCTGCCGCTTCCGACACGACCACGATTCGTCGCCACCCCGGAAATCGGGTAAGGGCGACGGCGGTGGTGGAAAGGGCCGCGGCAAGCCGCATGACGGCGATGGAAGGCAGAATGCCGATGGGAGGGAGATGAAGGGAGGCCAGAATGGCCCATCCTCATCCTCCTCTCCCGAGAAGGGAAAGACGGGCGATAAGCCCAAGAAGCAC
>JBEIJP010000775.1:0-1847 GCA_040380245.1 Acidobacteriota bacterium
CGAAATAGATCCCATAGCCCCCTCTGATGACGGTCTTGCCCTGGCGAAAAGGCGCCCAGGCAAAGGCCAGGTGGGGGGCGAAGTTGTCGCGATCCGGGGCAAAGATTCCTTCGCGACCCGCGAGGTAGGTCGCGAGGCCGGATGATCCGTACCTTTGTTTCTCAGCGTCTGTGAAGATCCGGAGCTCACGGGAGGCGAAGGTCTTCTCGATGCGCGCGTCGACCTCTCGTGGAACCGAGTTCAACTCATAACGCAGGCCCAGGACCACCTTGAACGTTGGCGCGAGCTGGATCTGATCCTCCACGAAGAGGCTGCTCTGCCAGAGACGGAGTCCGATCGTTGAATCGGGCTGGAAAGCCAATGTCTGTTGAAAGCTGGTGGGAGCGCCGAGCGCGACCAGATCCGTCCCTTGCAACATCCTGTTCAGCAGAGGATCGCTCCGTCCGGGGTTGACCAGCGACTGCAGGTTGGCCAATCCTGAAAATTGGACCTGGGGTCGAAAGTTGCGATCGAGTCGGCTGTTGAGCTGGACTCGCCGCAGATCCCCACCCCAGACAAGCTGGTGCCGTTGAAAACGATGGCTGACCGTCTCAGCGACCTGAAAGGTATTATTGGCCCGCCGCTGAGGAAAGTTGTGAACATCGACGCCGAGTGGACTGAACCCGGAGACGATCATCTGGCCCAGCGGACCGGTTCCATCGCCATCGGCGAAATCCCCCTCCGCATCGCCAGACTGGGTAGCGTACTGAGCAGGCCTGCCCGGCGTGGTGTTGTTGGCAATGGACCGGGCGTTGAGCAGAAACGGAATCGATGCGCCACTCGGCCTCAATTTGGAGGGGAGAAGAAAGTCTGCATAGGGGCCGCGCACCTCCGCGAAATCGAGATGGGTCCGACCATACGAGAGGCGCAGTTCGTGGCTGGTGGTCGGGCTGATCGTCCCCCCCACGACGAGCGAGAAGTTCTGGGTCCGCACCTCGGCCCGCATCGAGGAGAAGAGGGCCTCTCCCGTCACCGGCAGGGTCGACTGGTCGTCTGTCAGGTTGTAGCGGGCCGCCAGGCGATGCGCGCGACCGGCAAGGGTCAGGTCCTGATCGAGACGGAGCGAACCAATCGTGCCACTGGCATCGGCGGGGAGGATCCGGGTAAAGGTATTGTCGCCATAAGGCCCGCGGGGATTGTTGGGGAACGGAAAGAGGCTGAAAAATGAATCGGCAGATATCGTCGTCGGATAAGCATCATTGCGGCTACTATCGACCCCATTGACGGTCAGCCCGGAGTCGCCACTATTGAAGAGCCCTCGCTGAGAGACGGTCGGAACGGAGAAGTTCGATTCGCGGCTGGCGTGGTAAAGTCGGCGCTCCAGGGAGGCGAGGAAGAAGGTCTGCCGCTTGGTGAGGGGACCGCTGAGGATCGCCCCGAACTGCCCCTGCGTCAACGGATTCTCCCCCCCGACCGGATTCTCGCGAACGAGCGGTTGACGATCGAGGAGGATCGGAGGTCCTTCGGCGCAGAACTGCGCCGGGGGAAGACACTTGCGGAGGGTGTAGCTCTCCGGCGCGTCCTGCCGGGTCAGGTCAAACGGATTCCGCGCCTGCAACCGACGATCGGTGTAGAACCCGTAGAGTTCTCCCTGAAACTGGCGCCCGCCATACCGGGAGACGGCGTCGATCTGTCCGCCGAGACTGCGCCCATACTGAGGCGTGGCCAGCGCCGTGGTGATCCGGACCTGGTTGACCGATTCGATCGCTTGCGGAACGAGCGCGGTAAACCCCTGTCGGCGAACGCCGATGTCCTCGTCGTTGTTGTCCGAGCCATCGACCGTGAAGTTGTTGCCCCGCGAGCACAGA
>JBEIJP010000776.1:0-1839 GCA_040380245.1 Acidobacteriota bacterium
CGATGAGGTTCCTCGCGTCCTGCAGCCAGGACTCGAGATCATCCTCGGTCTTGATGGTGGAGTGAGGCAGCTTGACGAGCTGCGCTTCGGGCTCCATCGTCTGAGCGGCGGCCACCTGCACGGCCTCGAAGCGCGAGTCGAGGGCGGCGACACGATCGGCGAAGGCGCGCAGGGGCAGTCGATCGATCGTTTCCAGGACCTCCACGGTATTGGCCAATTGGACCAACGGGGTATCGGCGTCGGCGAGTCTTCGATCGGCAAGGAAGGTCTCGCGCTGCTCCGGTTCAAGCCGGCTCCAATTGCTGTCGGCCGCCAGGCGCGCCAGGCCGTGGGCGTGGCTCGTCAGGTATTCCCGGTGCAGACGGTTCAACTCCTCACGGAGAAGCTGGGTCAGCCTCGCCGCCAGCGGCGCGATGGGATCGGGATCTTCCAGCAGTTGTCGTTGCTGCTCGATATGGTCGACCTGCGCGGCCAGCACCTCGGCGCCCGGCAACCCGGCGGCCTGGGCTCTCAGGCGCTCAAGGATCTGCCAGCCGGGCAGGCGCGCCTCGATCCGCTCGGCGAGATGGGTCCAGGCGTCAATGGCGGCGTGAAGTTCGTCCCGCTGGTTGTAGAGCGCCAGCAGCTGCTCATTGCCGGCGGTGCGCCGAATCTCGTCGAGCATGGCGGCGACGGGGCGAGGTGGGCGCGGCGGAGGTCCGCCAGCGCGTTCCGCCAACGCCTGCGCCTTCTCCAGGAATGGAAGCGCCACGGACTGCTCCTCTCCCGGGGTGACGCGCAAATCGAACCGCTGGTAGAGCTTGCGAATCTCGAGGCGCTGCAAGGTCGAGACTGTCGCCGATTCAACCTTGAACAACGTCTTGCCGATCAGCTTCCGTTCCAGCTCCAGCGCGACGATCGTCTGCCCTTTCTCATCGAGGGCGCGGATGAGCCCGGCCACCAGGAGCGCCTGCAGACCGCCATCCACCGCGTCCTGCGGCCAGCCGTATGTCGCGCCTTCGAAGTGCTTCCGAATGTCGAACCCCTTCTTCCCGCCGGCAATGAAGGCGAGAATAGCCTTGCAGACGGGGTTGTTGGCAGGCACGCCTTCATCGCCAACACTCTTCAACGCTTCCGGAGCGCCTCTCTGCGCCTTCTCGTAGACCCTGGCCCAGCCGGTGTGATCGGCGATATGAAACTGCGGGTAGAGCCGTTGGAGCGAGTTGCTGGCCGCCTCCCGTATCGCCTCCTGCAGATCGGCGGCATGGATCTCCTGTCCACCGGCCTGGAAGACACGGACTCCGGAGAAGGCATCCTGGATCAGTTCGCGAATCTTGCCATCCGCGGTCTTACGGGTGGTCTCCATCGCCGCGTGGGCTTCGACGCCCTCAGGGGTGTTGGGATGGCCGCGTTTGTCGAGTGTCGCCATCGCGGCTTTATAGCTGATCAATTGGCGGCGCAGGTCGTCAGCCGAACGCTTCGGGATGAAGACGAAGACGGTCGGAGACTGGTTGCCCGCCTGCCGGGCATCGGCACGCACCGAGCTCTCATCGGCGCTCCAGCCATCGCGCACCCAGACGCAGACCTTCTCGCCGGCATCCCCCGGCAACCGCGAATCGAAGACCAGCTCGATCGTACGCGGAACTTTGGCGACTCCCTGGGTCAGCGACAACTTGTTGACCAACTCTCCGAATTTCCGTCGCAGTCGATCGTCCCGCTCCACATCCAGACGGTGCGTCTCGTTCGCCAGGCTGTTGCAGTGGCTGAGAAAATCGTCATTCCAGGCGGAGCTCTCCGCGGTCTGAATCCGGTATTCGTCTCCCACCTTCATCAAGAGGTCACACCCATCGAGCAGCTGAG
>JBEIJP010000777.1:0-1838 GCA_040380245.1 Acidobacteriota bacterium
CGAACGGCCCCGCACATCGATCCCGAGCGAATGCAGCGAGACCCGCCCCGGATAGATCTGCTGTCCCGCGTCCCCCGCCAGAAAGAGATTCTGCCGCGGAGCGAGTTCAGCCAGAAAGAGAAGCTCGAGCGGCTTGAGGTCCTGCACCTCGTCGACGATCACCGCGTCGTAACGCCATAGCGGATATTCGCTCCGCAGCGCAGGGATGTGGAGGGCCGCACGGGCGCAGAGCCCCTGCCAGGTCACCTTCCGCTCCCGCGCCAGCCGCTCGATCAAGGCCTCGAGGACGCTCCAGACGACCCGGCGCTCCTTAACGGTCAGCGCACGGCCACGCCCGGCGCGGCTGGCCCCGCGGTACTCGTCCCAGCAGGTGATCCGCTGCGGCTCGATGATCGTCTCGAATTCGACCTGCACCTGCGCGACATCGAGCGGACAGTCCGCGCCCGGGTGGACCTGCTCGATGATCTCCTTCAGTTCGTCACTTTTGAGCGGCGTCCACCTGTCCTTCATCGATCGCAAGACCGCCATCGCCACCTTGTGGACGTGGAGGATCGAGAGGCTGGCCTTCTCCTTCTCGCCGCAGATCAAAGACATATTCCGCTCGATGTTCTGACAGATCGTCTGGGTGTAACTGGTCAGCAGGACCCGCAACCCCTGGCCAGCGAGGTGGCGGGCGCGGTGCATGGCGACGACCGTCTTCCCAGTCCCGGCGGAGCCGGTCACCTTGGTCGGCCCGCGACTCTCGAACTGGACCAGCTTCTTCTGGGTAGGATGGAGAAAGGCGATCCACCTGGCGAGCGGCTCGTCGAGAATCGACTGGAGCTGCCGGTCGCTCTGCACGAAGACCAGTTGCGAGGTCGTCGCCTCCAGCTCGGCGAGGCTGCTCGTCACCGGCAAGGGCGCCGGCGGCAAGACCTTCCGCCCCTCAGCCAGTTCCAGCAGGCGGAGCCCGACCTCGATCGGCATCTGGTCGATCAGCGGATGCAGCTCCGCCTCTGCCCGGACCTCCCGCAAGGCCGGCAACCAGACCTCTGGCACCCCCAGACTGAGCAGGTAGCCGTCGTCGTGCTCCGCGAAGAGCCCCCTGGCGGCCTCGACGGCGCGCGGCTCGACGCGCGACTCTCTGACGACCGGCATCTCGACGATCTGCCAGGTGCGCGTCACCGGATGCTGGCCGACGAGGTGCGTCTGCGCCCAGCGGTAGGCCTCGTCGTGGTGGTCGAGATAGAGCGCGATCCAGTCCTCCCCGAGATGGTAGAGGATCGCCCGCAGGTCCTGGTTGACCCGCGCCGACCAGACATTCTCGCTCCGCGCGTTGACGACCCGCTCCAGACTGTGGGACGGATGCGCAGGGTTCTCATGAAACCGTTTCAAGAACCGCAGGATCTGTGAGCCATGCGGACCGATGTGCGGATCCATCGCCTTACTGAAGGTCGACGCCAATGGAATCATCCGTCCTCCCTCCCCTTGCCATCCCGAGCGATCGGCTGAGGTTCGATCGCTTCCCGAATCAGATCGATCAGCTCCGGAACCATCGCCGGATCGACGACCAACGAATCAAAGCACTCCCCAGCGATCGCTGGCCGGACCACCTCGCCCGCCCCCCGCTCGACCAGTCGCAATCGGACCCCGTTCCCGGCGATCTCCGCGAGATAGCTGCCGATGACCCGGCCATTGACGACGACGTCGCCCCCGGGCTCGATCCCCACTCCCGGAATCGCCTTCTGAATCTGGCGGAGCAGCTCGTGCCAACGCCGATCGAAGAGGTCCAAATCCAATACCCCGTCCGCCAACGGCGGATCGGATGGCCGCTGGGGAATCGCGGGTTGCTTCTCCTC
>JBEIJP010000778.1:0-1826 GCA_040380245.1 Acidobacteriota bacterium
CCGTGCGGGCGCCGATTCGTTGCGCCAGCACCTGGTCAAAACTTGTTCCGACGCGGATCTCTTTCGGATCCAGACTGACCGTCGCCCCCGAGAGCAGGTTCATTCTCCCGAGATGCGGGCTGGTCGAGTCGAGACCCAGCTGGTGGTAGAGACCGCGAACAAAGACGATATCTTCGCGGATCGGGGCGAGCGGCGCCGCGGCGGCACCAAACTCGAGGGCGGCTCCCTCGCCCTTCGCCCACCAGTGGGCCGGCTCGACTCCGTTCGAGAAGAAGACGTGGGCGAACCTGACCGGCGGCCCAACGGGAGACGAGGACTGCCCGAAGACCGGCAGCGACTCGAGCCAGGGGAGGGTTAGCGCCACACCGGCTCCACGGAGAAAGCGGCGACGCGATGGTTGCTGAATCATCTTCTTCTTGTCGTTGATCATCGATGGGCTCCGAAATAGGTCAGTTTCGCCGATCGTCTACATCAAAACGGCTCAGAGGCGGTGGCGGAACTGGCGACTGGTCGCGATCTGCGCCGCCAGTGTCGAGAAGGGGACCTCTCCTCCGCTGGCGACCATTCGGTCGACCAGGGGACGATCGCCCGCCAGGACGGTGCGGCCCAGCGCGTAGCCGATCAGCTTGAAGGACAGATTTCGACGGACCTGCGGATCACGTGAGCGGAGAAAGCCGAGCAGCCCATCGGCGCCGCTGATGACCTTGCGTCCGGTCAGCTCGCCTGAGTCATCGATCGGCTTTCCATCGAGGTAGCTCTCCCGCCAGCGTCCAGTTGGGTCGTAACGCTCGAGGGCAAAGCCGAGCGGATCGATCCGGGTGTGGCAGCTGGCGCAGCTGGGATTGCGCCGGTGCTTGTCGAGCTGCGCCTTGAGGGTCAGCCCGCCAAACTGCTTGTCGTCGGCCGGAATCGAGCCGGCATCCGCCGGGGGCGGCGGCACCGGCGTTCCCAGGATCCGCCGCAGAATCCAGTCTCCCCGCTTGACCGGACTGGTCCGCAATGGGGCCGAGGTCACGGTCAGCACGGCGCCAAGGCGCATCAGTCCGCCCCGATTGCCAACCTCGACCCGCTCGAAGCGGTCACGCGACTTCATCTTTTCGAGATCGCTCGTCAAGCCATAGTACCTGGCCAGCTCGCGATTGAGAAAGGTGTAGTCGGCGTAGAAGAGATCCCCGACCGGTCGATCCTCGCGGATGACGTGCTCGAAGAAGGCGACGGCCTCTTCGTACATCGCCTCCCTGACCTCCTCGGTGAAGGTGGTGAAGCGGGAGGTGTCGACGCCGCGATACTTGTCAAAATCGTAGAAGCCGAGCCACTGACCAAAGAACTCGGTCGCGAGGCGGCGGGCCTTGGGATCGGCCAGCATCCGGCGCACCTGTTCCTCGATGCCGGCGTCGGTCGTCAGTTTGCCGGCCGCAGCGGCGCGCCGCAACTCGCGATCCGGGATCGACGACCAGAGGAAGAAGCTGAGCCGACTGGCCATCTCCCAGTTGCTCAATGGGCGGGGCGCAGCTCCAGCGCCGGACGCTGTCACGGCGGCAGGTTCGACGCGGTAGAGAAATTGCGGCGCGACCAGAATTCTGGCCAGCAGGGCTCGAATGGCGCGCGGATGATCGCCGTCAGCCGTGAGTGTCTGGTCATAGAACCGGCGCAGTCGGAGCTTCTCACGGTCGCTGAGCGGGCGGCGCCAGGCGCGGGTCGCGAACTCGAGGCAATCGCGAAGATGCCGCTGACGACCGGCGAGCTGCGCCGCCATCACCCCGTCATAATGGGCCTTGATCGGATGGACGTAGGGACGCATCGCTTCGGGCAGCGCCGCGATCCGC
>JBEIJP010000779.1:0-1825 GCA_040380245.1 Acidobacteriota bacterium
CGCTGGCGGGGTGTTCCTGTGATGATTTCCCCTCCCCCACGCCCCACGTGGGCGCACCTTCGAGGTTCTATGCGCAATCAATGGCTTCGTGTTGTCGGCGGGCTCACTCTGTGCCTTCTCTGTCTCTCCACCTGTTCATCGGTCGCCTCGGCCCAGAATCGAGACACGCGAGACAAGATCGACCGCATGTCGATTCAGCTGGAAGAGTTGAAGACCGAGATGATCCTGCTCCAGCGGCAGGTGCAGACCATGCTCGAAACGTTCAATAAAACGAGCGGGGAACTGAACACCCTGGTCGTCCAGATGAGCGATAACCTCTCCGCCATTCGGCGAGCCCAGTCGGCGATCTCGACCAATACCAATGAGACAGGGACGCAAGTCGTGGCGATGGGGGAGCGGATGACGGCCACCAACCAGCGCATGGAACGTCTCTCCGAACAGTTTGCCCAGTTACGCAAGGTGATCGAAGACATTCCCAAGATGCCAACCTTCTCGCAGATCACCCCTGGCAACGCCGAGCAGCTCTTCGCCGCCGCCTACAGCGACTTCTCGCGTGGCAACTATGACCTGGCCCTCTCGGAGTTCAATCAGTATGTCGAGACATTTCCGACCTCGGAACTTGCCGACAACGCCCAGTACTGGATCGCGGAGATTCGGGTTGTGCAGAAGAAATGGCCCGAGGCGGCGGCCGACTACGAGAAGGTCTCCCTGATCAACCCGACAGGCGACAAGGCTCCCCTGGCGATGTTCAAGCGGGGGGGGGTTCTCTTCGATTTGCAGATGAAGGAAGACGCGGTCGCGCAGTGGCTCGCACTCCTGCAGGCCTACCCCAACAGCCCTGAAGCGGCGTTGGCGCGTCGACGACTCGAAGAGGTCGCGCCGGAGTCGCTCGCGGTCCCTGAACCGACTCCCGCGCCACGTCGCCCCCCAACGACCCGAGCACGTCGGCCTTAACCGTTGGTTCTCGCGAGTCAGAAGGGGATCTTTCCGGTGGTCCTGGCGGCCTGCGTCAGGGAGTCTGCCCGAGTTTCTGCTGGAACGCACCCACCCCGGGGTTGTTGGGGTTGACCGAGATGAGTTGGCGCAGCGACGCTTTGGCGCCGCTCAGGTCACCCTTCTCAATCTGGGCGGCTGTCAGGTTCTGCAACGTCTTCTCGTGACGTGGATCGATTCGCAACGCTTCCTCGAACTCGCGGATCGCGGTGTCCAGGTTTCGGGGCTGGCGCAGGAAGTAGGTCAGGCCGAGATCCATCCGCACGATGACGTTCCGGGGCGACTGTTCGAGCGCGCGACGGTAGGGGACCTCCGCCTCTGTGTAGCGTTGCAGGTCGAAGAAGGTGTCTCCCAGCCTGGTCAGCGCTTCGACATCGGTCGGGCGGACGGCGGTGGCGCGCTGATAGAATTCGAGGGCCTGTTCGAATCGCTGGATCTCCCGGAACATTCCCCCGGCACCCATCTGCGCCTCAAAGTTGTCCGGCTCATTCCGCGCCTTCTGGATGACATCCGCGATGTCCGATTGGGGACCACTGCCCGCCCCGGCGTTTCCTGTGCCGGCGCTCCGCGCTGCTCCCGCGCCCTGACCGGGTGCGCTGGGCGCGGGACGGTACTGTTCGTTGAGGTAATTGGACCCGATATAGCCGACAATCACTCCCACCAACAGTCCAATCAGTCCGTATAAAATGTTCTCGTTTCTCATACCCCGTACTATATCGCCCCTTGCTCTTGGAGCAAAATCCCAAGGCCGCTTCCGACCGGCTCGGTGAATCCATCCCTAAGTTTGGCACTATGTTTGGATCTTTTCTCACCCACGAGCGTTCTTATTCGC
>JBEIJP010000780.1:0-1825 GCA_040380245.1 Acidobacteriota bacterium
CTCGTGGGGAGGCTACCAGACATCCTTTCTGATCACACAGAGCAACGCCTTCAAAGCGGCGATCGCGGGGGCTCCGCTGACCGACATGATCTCGATGTACAACCTGATCTACTGGAACACGGGGGGCGGCAATATGTCGATCTTCGAGAGCAGCCAGGGACGCTTCACCACCAGTCCGGTCGAAAATCCGGAAGGCTACATCCGCAACTCCCCCGTCTTCCACGCGCAAAACGTCAAAACGCCGCTCCTCCTCCTCCACAATGACAAGGACGGAGCGGTCGACTTCACCCAGGGAATCGAGTACTTCAATCAGCTGCGCCGACTGCAGAAGCCCGTTGTGCTGCTCCAGTACAAGGGCGAGAACCACGGCCTGCGCGTACCCGCCAATATGCGGGACTACGCGACGCGGATGAAGGAGTTCTTTGACCATCATCTCAAGAGCCGGCCGGCCCCGTCGTGGTGGGTCGAGGGAGTGCCGCATCTCAAGCTGAAGGACCACCTGGAGGAGAGAACGCAGCCGGAACCGAAGGCGGCCGAGAATGCAGCCAAGGCGGGGAGTGGAGCGATGGACCAGGAGAGATAAGAGGGCGCACCATTGATGCCACGGGGGCGGAGGTGGACGGCAACCAACAGCGCTCTCTCGGCCTTGTCCGGCAGGCGGCGCTCGATCGTCGACGTCTGTCCCCCCAGAAGACCGGCTTGGAACCGTGGTCCAGAAACAAAAATGCGGTGAGCTTGAAGGAGCCCACCGCGGAAGTGCTTTGCTGGGATGAAAACGGGGATCGCAATGGCGATCAAATGAAGGAAGCTTGTCCCGGATCTCTCGAATCAACCAACCATCCATCAACTGTCATCGACCGGGCATTATCTACAAATATTGACAAAGCAAATTCGGTACCAAATCGGAGAGAGGGCGCTCTGACCCATACGGGAGCGTCAGCAAGGCTGGAAACCCGGTAGAATCGCTGGATTCAGCGGCCACGCGCGACTTTCCCTTTCCCGCGGGTGGAGACCTCCATCCAGTTTCCTGGAGAGGTATCCATTTTTTTGGTTTGGGAAGAGGGAGGTCAGCGGCGTGGGGATCGATTGGAGAGCGGGGCGAGCCGCGCCACACGCAGAATTCCGCTGGCGTCGAGGTCGATCTGGTAGCGGTAGGCGCGGGGAGAGCCAGCTCGATCCGCGGCAGTCAAGGCAAAGTCGCCTCGATTGCCCATCATCGAGACGGTCACGGGGAAACGGCCGCTGAGGTCCTCCTGAAAAGGGGTGAGGTAGTTCCGAGTCAGCGGATCATAGGCGAGAATCTTGACCCGATCGAAATCGAGTTCGTCGAGCCCACCCACGACACGGTGTTCCAGGACAAGGTAGTGATCCCCCGAACGACCGAATGTGTCCTGTGCGCTTCCCAGCTTATGCCATCCGGTGATGCGACGTCCTGTGGAGACGAAATAGACGATCTCGGGAGGGACTTCGAGGTTGACGGACCCGCCATAGATCCAGCCGGCCGGAGCGACGGGGAGGGATTGGGTTCGCACCAGGTACCAGTCATCGTATTTCTGCTCGGGGGAGAGACTCGCCGGTGGGGTACTCGGGGAATTGTCGCTCTCGTTGAAGAGGAGTGGAGTCGCGGGGCGCGGGCGGCGCTCGCGCCTGACAATCTCGAGGAGGGTTCCCGAGGGAACAAGGGTGATGACCTGCTCTTCCGCGGCGCGGTCGGGCGTCAGACGGAGCTTGAGGGTCGCCTTCGACCTGCCAAGCGCCTGGGTCTGAATCGGGCGAACCTCCGCTTCGAGACGACGGGACGCTTCGACCAGATCGGCCTTGATGA
>JBEIJP010000781.1:0-1815 GCA_040380245.1 Acidobacteriota bacterium
CCCCGAATCTATCAGGATCGACTTTGCAAAAGCCCTGGCCTGCTCGCCGACAGCGAAATTGCGGCTTGACAGCAGGCCCCGATCTGATCACCATTACTCTTTCTCAAAAATCAAAGAGGTCGGCCGATCAGCTGATCCCCAGTACCAGGGGAAAGGATATGGAAATCGAGATTGTGACGGCAACGATCGATCGAGCAGAGTCGTTCTGGCGGGCCCTGGATTGCGTCGCCCGGGAACGCCGCTATCTGCTCTTCACCGAGGCTCCGCCTCTGGAAATGACGCGCCGGTTCGTCTCCGACCTCCTCGAAGATGGGGACAGCCAGTACTACGCCATCAGCGAGGGGATGGTCGTTGGCTGGTGCGACATCGTCCGGTACCAGAAGCCGGGGATGGACCATAGCGGCCACCTCGGCATCGGCATTCTGCCGAGCCACCGCGGTCTCGGTCTTGGCCGCCGACTCCTGCGGAGCACGATCGATGACGCCTTCGCCAAAGGGCTCGAACGAGTCGAACTGGAGGTCTTCGCCTCCAATCAACGCGCGCACCGGCTCTACCGCGAATTTGGCTTCGTCGAGGAGGGGCGCAAGCGCAAGGCACGGTTACTCGACGGCCAGTATGATGATTTCATCGTCATGAGCCTCCTCAAAGAGCCCGACAGCCATGACCCATCCGGTGGATGATCGCTTTACTCCCAAGGGGCGCGAGGTAGATAATCATCGATCATTCGAAAAACCAAAAGATCGCGATGACTGCCTCGCTGCCCGCCGCGGGCCGGCGTCGGCAAGGCTGAAGGGAGAAGAGACGTAATGGATGTGTTGATCGTCGGAGGTGGCCACAACGGCCTCGTTACCGCTGGATACCTGGCCCGTCAGGGATTGAAGGTGACGGTGCTGGAGCGGCGGTCGCTGGTCGGGGGCGCCTGCGTGACGGAGGAGGTCTGGCCTGGCTACAAGGTCTCGACGCTCTCCTACCTGTGCAGCCTCCTGCAGCCGCAGATCATCCGCGACCTCGAACTGCCGCGGTACGGCTACCACATCTACCCGAAAGATCCCTCCTTCTTCACCGCGTTTCCCGACGGGCGCCACATCTTCTTCTATCAGGAGATGAAGAAGACGGTCGAGCAGATCGCGAAGTTCTCGCCGCGTGACGCCGCCTACTCCCCCCAGTACGAGGAGGAGCTGGCGCGCCTCGCCGAGTGGGTCGAGACGCTGCTGATGGAGACACCGCCCAATATCGTCAAGCGTCGGTTCGAGGACCTGCTCTCACTGGGCAAGTTCGGACTGCGCTCACTCAAGCTGGGCGACGAGGGGTTGGTGCGGATGGTCAAGGTCATGACGCAGAGCGTGCGTGACTTTCTCGACGAGCGGTTCGAGTCGAACGAGATCAAGACCACCCTCGCGACAGATGGGGTGATCGGGACCAATGGCGGCCCGGCGACGCCCGGGACCGCCTACATTCTGCTGCATCACGTCATGGGAGGCGCGGCGGGCGCACGGGGCCTCTGGGGCTTCATTCGTGGAGGGATGGGAGCGATCAGCGAGTCGCTCGCCGCCTCGGCCCGGGCCCACGGCGCGACAATCCGGACAGACGCCGCTGTCGAGCGGATCCTCGTCCACGATGGCCGGGCGGTCGGAGTGGTGCTGCAAAATGGCGAGGAGCTCAAGGCCCGGATCGTCGTCTCGAACGCCGATCCACGCCGCACCTTCCTCGGCCTGGTCGAGGAGCGCCACCTCCCTGATGACTTTCTCCACTCAATCCGCAACTTCCGGGTCGAGGGCTGCTCGGTCAAGATAAACCTCGCGCTCGACGCGCTGC
>JBEIJP010000782.1:0-1815 GCA_040380245.1 Acidobacteriota bacterium
CCCTCGTGGTTGTGACGACGCAGGAGAATGGAGAAGCCCTCAGCGCCCCCATCGAGCTGACGGGGGGCGAATACCTCGTCAAAGCGCTGGCGGATGGCTTTGATGTCTTTACCGGTCGCGTCCGGATTCGACCAACCAAGGGCCAGGCGACCCTTCTCCTGGTGCTCGATCCGCAGTGATCTACTTGTGCAGAGGAGAATCAGATGAGTCCCCCCGCTTCCCCCATTCGCGCCTCGATTCTGATGGCCCTGCTCTCCCTCGCCGTGGTCGGAGTGTCGACTTCCCCGGGCGGCGCTTCCGCGCAGCGTCCCGGTTCCTCCCGGCCCCTTCCGGCGAGCGGCAACCCCCCTCCGCGAGGTCGCGCCCTCCTGGTCGGGATCGACAAGTACCAGACCCCCGGCGTCACTCCGACCGCCGGCGGCGAAGCGGACGCCTCCGCGATGAGCCGACTCATCCAGGAGCAGGGCTGGTTCCATCCAGACGAGGTCCGGACGCTGATCGGCCCCGCCGCCACCGCGCAGCGAATTGAGCAGGAGTTCCTCCGCTGGCTGATCCAGGGGAGCCGGCCGGGCGAGCAGATCTTCTTCTTCTACTCGGGTCACGGCACCCAGGTTCTCGACGTCGATGGAGACGAGCGTGCCAGCGACCAGCACGACGACCGTGACGAAGCCATTGCTCCTTATGACGCCTATGGCGCAAATGGGAAACTCTATAACGTCATCACCGATGATCAGTTCAACCAGTGGATCGAACAGCTCAGCGGCAGATCGGTCGTCCTCGTCTTTGACTCCTGCCACTCGGGCACGGTCAGTCGCTCCCTCGATCGCTCAACGCCCCCCAGAGATCTGCCTGGTCCCCGCTACTTTCCCAGTGATGACCAGTGGATCTCCTCACCCGGGACCCGCTCGATGCGCGATTCCGCAGCCTACCAGGTGCAGGATGGCCCGGCCAGCCGCAACCTCAAACTGGTCGTCGACAAGGCGCGGCTCACCCCAAACGCGCGGGTGACCCTCATCAGCGCCGCCCGCTCTCACCAGCTCGCCTACCCGATGCTCACCCCTGCCCGGACCATTCGGGGAGCCCTCTCCCACTTCCTCGAAGAAGGACTCCGGCAACGACTGACCGTCAAACAACTCTACGGTTATGACCGGGAGAAGATCGAACGCGCGCAAGCGGAGCGTCGCCTCCAGGGCTCGCAGGAGCCCCATTTCGAGATGACCTCGCCCAGCCTGACCATCAATCAACCGCTCTTTCGGACGCGTGTGCCTGGCGAACCCGTGGAGTCCGTCGCCATGCTCGGGACTGGTGTGTCCAATCCCCACTCCTCGATCCGCGTCTCCGCCGAGGTTGGCAAGGTCGACCGTGGCCGCTTCCTCGGCCCCTCCAACCGATTCTGTGTCGGTGATGAGATTGGATATCGTGTTCGTACCGATACCCCCGGATACCTCTATTTAGTCGTCTTCAGCCAAAATGATCAGGCCTCGCTGATCTATCCCAGCCAATCCCAAAGCCCCCTGATCAAGGACCAGCGGGATGTAATCCTCAATGTCATCGATCCTCCCGGTAAAGACCTCGTCCTCGTTTTTGTCACCCAAAAGGAGCTCGATTTAACTGCCCTCCGGCGAAAGGAGAGTTTTAGCTGGGAGGAGATGAAGCATCTTCTCCGCGAGAAAAAGATCGAAGTCGACCTGCTCACGCGTGGGGTGGGATGGAATAAACAAAGCGCTGCGCTGCTCGAAACGGACTGGCAAGTGACGAGAGTCGAGTCGGAGGCTCTGCGCTGCGCAGGGAGATGACAACCATCTACCTGACACC
>JBEIJP010000783.1:0-1811 GCA_040380245.1 Acidobacteriota bacterium
CAGACCCTGGTCCAACCTTGAGAGGTTTGTGTCAGGGGTTGCTCTGATTTCGGTCTCCTCTCTGTAATGTCAACCCGAATCAATCTTCATTGACTCTGCAAAAGCCCTCGCTTCCGCCGCCAGGAAAGAGTTACCCGATGGCATTTCGAGCCCGGATGGGCTAGAGTGTCGCCATTCCTGATCGTTCGCTCGATCCGTTATCAGAAACACCAGAGCGCGCTCTTACCGGCTCTCCGCTGGGAATCGCCGCCACACTGGAGATCGGGTGTAACCAAAGCCGGTCGATGGAGCGTCTTTCCCAGCATCTCTTCCCGCTTGATGGAGGAGCGCGAGACGGGGAAGCGCCGATGCGATGAGGGAAAAGAGCACCAGGAAGAACAGGCCTGGAGCGGGGAGCGATGGTCTGGACGCTTGACCAGGAACCATTCCCGACAACCACTGATCAGAGATAGGGGAGTCTACTTCATGAGGCAGAGCAAGTTCCAGCTGGCATTGCGCGTCGCGCTTGTCGCGACGCTGATCAGCAGCGGACTCCTGCTCGTCCATCCGGCGAGGGTCCGGGGAGACGAGGGGGAGGCCTATGCCATTCGCGGCGCCACCTTGGTGACGGTCACCAATGGGACGATCACCGACGGGACGATCGTCATTCGGCGCGGGTTGATCGAGGCGGTCGGCGCCGGGATCCCGGTTCCCGCCGACGCGCGGGTGATCGACGGCAAGGGGCTGACGGTCTATCCGGGCCTCTTCGATTCGTACACCAACCTGGGGCTTCGTCCTCCTCCGTCGCCAGCCGGCGGCGCGGGACGCGGCGGCGATCCGACGCAGGCCTTTCTGGCGCAGCTGGCGGCTCCCCCATCGAGCGTCGGCCTGCTCCCCGAGACCAAAGTGGTCGACGAGTTGCAGGTCACCGCCAACACCTTCGACGCGCAGCGCGCGGTGGGGATCACGACGGCCCTGACCGGCCCCCGCGGCGGCGTCTTCCAGGGTCAGAGCGCGCTGCTCAACCTGGGGGGCGGAACATCAGCCGAGAAGCTGATCGTGCGGACGCCGGTCTCGCTCAACATCGGGTTCAGCGGATCGCGAGGCGGCTACCCGGGCTCCCTGATGGGCGTTTTTGCTTTCCTGCGGCAGTCGTTGCTCGACGCGCAGCACTACCGGGACACCTGGGCCCGCTACCGACAATCGCCGCGCGGGATGACCCGGCCGGAGATCAACCCCTCGATGGAGGCGTTGCAGCCGGTGATCGCCGGCCAGCTCCCCGTCATCTTCAACGTCTCGACCGTGCGCGAGATGAAGCGGGCGCTCGCCCTCGCCGAGGAGTTCAAGCTGGTCTGCTACCTCCACGGAGCGACCCAGAGCTATCAGATCGCCGACTACCTCAAATCGAAGAACGCGACGGTGCTCCTCTCGCTCAGCTTCCCGCAGAAGCCGAGTGGGCTGGAGAATCCAGAAGACGAGCCCCTCGCCGTGATCCAGGAGCGGGTGTCGGCTCCGAGTGCGGCGGCGGCGCTCCATCGCGCCGGGGTCCGCTTCGCCTTCACCTCGGGGACGCTCAGCCGGCCGGCTGACCTCCTCGTCAACGCCGGGCGCGCCATCGAGGCGGGTCTCCCCAAGGACGAGGCGCTCAAGGCGATGACGCTCTACCCGGCGGAGATCTTCGGGGTCAGCGCTCAGCTTGGGAGCCTCGAGAAGGGCAAGATCGCCAACCTGGTGCTGACCAGCGGCGACCTCTTCGCGAAAGAGACGCGCGTCCGCCACGTCTTCGTCGATGGCCAGAAGTTTGACATCAAGGCCCCGGAGGCCCCGCGAGC
>JBEIJP010000784.1:0-1810 GCA_040380245.1 Acidobacteriota bacterium
CAGGTCGGCGTGGCCTGGTCGGGGTCGAATCACCTTGCGGTCCCGCGCCGGAGGAACCTCCGGTTTGGCGACGGCCATCACTTCCAGCCAGTTGGCATTGTCCCGGTTCTCGACCATCAACGCGATCGGTGAGCCCAGCGTCTCCCCGTGGCGCACTCCGCTGAGGATCTGCACCTGGTCGGTCTCGATCTTCATTCGACCGCCCCGGCCATACCCCTGCTGCCGTCGCCACAACTGGTGGTTGATCCGCTCGATCGCCACCGGCAAGCCCGCCGGCAATCCCTCCACCGTCGCGATCAACGCCCGTCCGTGTGACTCGCCCGCCGTTGTAAACGTCAATCCCATAGCGTCTTTATTTCTATCTTCTATCTTCTGTGTTCTATCTTCGCTCTCCCGCGTAACCGGGCAAAAAAGTAAGTATAGATTCTCGCCATCAGCCCGGCAACCGTCAGGGGAATTTTGCGCACCGCTGGCAGTTTCGCCCCGGAAGCGCTACACTCTGCCCCGTTTGACGATCCCCACCCTTCTCGCGCGACGGACCGAATCTGCGACGGAGGACGGCTGGGACGACTCTTCTTCACGAGAATGATGATGGCTTGAGCGCTCGGGGACCGGCCCGGAGGGCCTTCTCTGGCAATCTTCTACGACGAGGCATATGAACAATCTACCCAAGATCACACGTCGAGCATTTGTGGCGGGGACGGTCGCGACGACCGCGACCTACGCCGCCAGTCGGGACCGGATCCTCGGGGCCAATGAACGCTTGCGCGTCGGCGTCATCGGCTGCGGAGGGCTCGCCCGGGGCGCCCACATTCCCGCCCTTCTCAAATTGAAAGAGACCGATCGGGTCGACATCGTCGGCGTCTGTGACGTCTACCACAAGAACCTCGACGCGGCGGTCCAGTTGACCGGCGCGAAACCATACCGCGACTATCGCGCCATCCTCGATTCCAAAGATTTTGACTATGTGACGATTGTCACCCCGGAGCACTGGCACGCCAGGATGACGCTCGACGCGGCCGACGCCGGCAAGCACATCTACTGCGAGAAGCCGATGACCTGGTCGATCGACGAAGGGTGGAAGGTCGTCAGGAAGATCCGCGAGACCGGCGTCAAGCTCCAGGTCGGTGTCCAGGGAATGTCGGATGACTCCTACGAGACTGCCTACAAATACATTCAGCAGGGCGCGATCGGGAAGGTTGTCCAGGCCCAGATCGACTACTCCCGCAATCAGCGGGGGGATTTCTGGGTGGGAAAGATGGATCCGGACGTCAAGCCAGGAGTCAATCTCGACTGGGACGCCTGGCAGGGGCCGGCACGAAAGCACCCCTTCGATCCCGACCGGTTCTTCCATTGGCGACGCTACTGGGACTACTCCGGGGGGATCGCTACCGACCTCTTCGTGCATCGCATCACGCGAATGATCAAAGCCATCGGGCTGACCTTCCCGGAGCGTGTCGTCGCCACCGGCGGCAAGTGGCTCTTCACCAACTCGAAGGCGGAGATCCCCGATACTTTCAATATGATCTGCGACTATCCCGGTGGCCCGACGGTCCTCTGTCTTTCTTCGATGGCCAACGACACCCCGATTCCGCACGTCATCCGGGGTCACGAGGGGACGATCGAGTTTACCCGGACCGGCTTCACCATCAAGCCGCAGCGGCTCTATGCCGAAGGGAAGCAGGAGATCGTTCACCAGAAGTCGGGTGGGGAGGACATTGCCCTCCACCACCGCAACCTGATCGAGGCGATTCGTCAGGGAACCCCGCTCAAGTGTGATGTCACCCTGGGGTTCTATGGGGTGGTCGCG
>JBEIJP010000785.1:0-1809 GCA_040380245.1 Acidobacteriota bacterium
CCATCACGGAGCCTGGCGACGAGGCTAGTGCCATATCGCAGATCGCTGTGGTTGGTGATCGATATTAGGCGCATCTATGCTGAAAGCCTTACTCGATGACCGAATGGATCGATCAACGTTCGGTGCAATACGTCAGGGATTATCTTCTCTTTCCGACCTCTGAGAGGATATCCAGTTGGATCTCCTGGATTTGGGCGAGACGCTCCCACTGATGCGAGAGGAGATGATCGATCTTGTCATTCAGATGCCGTATTTCCAGTTCCGCCTTCAGGTTGACCTGGTAGTCGTGCTGCGAGCGAAGTCGGTCCTTCGCCTCCTGTCGATTCTGGCTCATCATGATGATCGGCGCCTGGATCGCTGCCAGACAGGAAAGAACCAGATTCAAGAGGATGAAGGGATAGGGATCCGGAGGACGCACGAGCAGCGCAACGGTGTTAAACAAGATCCAGAGCGCAATGAAGGCCCCGAAGCAGATCAGAAACGCCCAGCTTCCGCCAAACGTCGCGATCCGATCTGCCAGCCTCTCCCCCAGGGACCACTTTCTCTCGAACTCGGCGTCTATATTCATGGAGAGTAACTCGTGATCGCGAATGCTCAGCAGCAATTCCCGCTCGAGGGTGGTCAGCTCGCCCCTTTCCGTTTCGAGGAGAGAGTGAACGTAATTCGTTCGGTATCGCGCCAGGTCCGACCTGCAGATAAAACTCTCCGACGACCACTGGGGATGATCGCGGACGATCTCCGCCGAAATGACATCTCGTACGGCGACGGCCGGAAGAAGGTCTCGCGAAGGAAAGCTCTTGCCGCAGATCGCACACGGGTGCGCGTGATTCTTCATGTTCATACCTGCGCCTCTCAATAGTGCCAGGCGTATTCGGCGTTCGCGTGGCGCGGAGTGCTCATTGAAGAGACTCGGGGGAGTTGGCCCGATGGATTGGTTGGGGGGATCCCGGCGAACTCATGGGTCATATCTGAGAAAAATCAAATGGAAAAAGGTACGTAGTAGGATTTATCAACCGGTTGCGGGATGGCTTCTACAACTCTGACAGAACCAAGGTAACCTGAGCGTGAAGGTCAACAAGGTCGACCGTGGCGCAGGTATGGTTGGTCAGTTCGTTGCTTCATAGATGACCCGTTGTTCGCGCTGAATGCGGTCCCGCAGGTGGGGACTGATGGCGGCCTCCGTCAACAGATCAACACTGCGGGCCAGCACTTCGGTCAACTCCCGCTCGAGTCGGACCAGACCAGGCAGGCCGGTTGGGCTGGCAAACTCCACGATCAGGTCGACATCACTGTCTGGACCGGCGTCGCCGCGCCCAAAAGATCCAAATAGAGCAATCCTTCGCGTGCCATGTGCACGGCAAACTTCAATCAGTCGGTCGTAATCAAGAGATTCCACTTGTCAGAGCCTTTCGTCGTTCTCCACCAGATGGAAAATTGGTATGGCGCGTCGTCGGCAGAACGATCGACCAGCTCAGAGAAGCCTCTGCAGGGTTCAAGTTGAGCTGAGCCGCAACGAATGGGAGATCAAGGGTCAACCAGCGGATGGCCATCCGCGTCATCGCCGATCACACAAAACGGAGGGCCAGCCTGGCCCTGCGATCATAGCTCATGCTTTTTCCGGGTCAAAGAGCCGGACCTGCCCGAGAACGCCTGGGGGGGATGTCCCCAAGGCAGAGACGGAGGGGAGGGGCAGGGCTTTTGCAAAGTCAGAGACAGCCACGCTGAACGACCCGTCATGACTCGATGAGGCAGGCGCTGGAGTGCCTGTCATCGGGAGAGCAGGATCGGCTCCTGGTGTCCCAACGGGAC
>JBEIJP010000786.1:0-1808 GCA_040380245.1 Acidobacteriota bacterium
CCTTGTCCTTCGAGATAGACTTTGGCATATACCCGTCGATGTCGGTCGACTTCCCGCCCATGCCGAGGATCGAGCCGTCCTGCAGCAGGGCGAAGGTGGTATGTCGACCGCCTGTGCGTCCGCCGGTTTCGAACCATGTCGCCACGTTTTCGCGGCTCGCACAGAGGAGCGACTCGCCGCCGATGCCGTCGCTCGGGATATAGATCGTTCCTTCCGCGTCGCGGAAGGCCGAATTGATCGGTTGCGGGTAGTGGCCTCCGATCTTGCCAGTCAGCACGGGAAAGCGGAGCGGGCTCCAGGTCGCGCCGTGATCGGTCGACTGGTCGATCCGGAAGGGGACACCGGGAAGTCCGACGCCGCCGCTGAACTGCCAGATCGTCCCCCGGTCGTTCCAGAGGAGGGAGGTCTGGTCGTTGACGTCGGGCAGGTCGTAGATGATCTCGGGCATATCCCAGACCTCGCTGCCGTAACGCAGCCGGGTGGCGACAAAGGCGGTGTCGGGCCAGTACTCGTAGCCGTTCGACTCCTTCTCGTAGCGCCGATCGTAGCGGCTCGACGGGTAGTAGGTCGCGGTGAAGAGGATGACCAGCAGGTCGCCATTGTCGCAGACGACCAATCCAGGGGAGTGGTTATGGCCGAGGACGGCCGGGTGGAGCCCGGAGGCGCGAATCGCCTCGAGCGTGGTGTTCTCCGGTGGGATCGGCAGGAGGTCCCGCTGGCGGTACCAGGGAGAGGGGGCGACCGGGCCGGCGGTGACGTGCGCTGTCGTCTGCCGCACCCCTTGCCGAATGAACGGCGCCTCGACGGCGAGGGGGCGTCCGGTCGGCGGTCCCGCCTGGACGACCCGGAAGCCGATGGTGTGCGGGCCGCGCCAGCCGGGGATCATCCCGGCACGATTGGCCGAGCGGCGGTAGTACGGGTAGGTCCCGACGACCTTGGTCACCGGGTTCTCCATCTGAATGCCGCCGCCCCGCACGACGCGCGCCATCCCGGAGGCGGCGCCGACCGGGTCTGTCACCGGGCCTTCGGGATACTCCCCGTGCCAGTCGAGGCACCACTCGAGGGGGCCACCGTGCATCTGGCGCAGCCCCCAGGCGTTGGCCCATCCCTCGCCTGGAGTGGCTTCGCCGGAAGCAAAGGCGGTGGTCGTGCCGGCCCGCGCCGCATACTCCCACTCCGCCTCGGTCGGCAGCCGGTAGGGGACCCCTTCCCGCTGGCTGAGCCATTCGCAGAAGGCCACGGCGTCCTCCCAGCTGACCCCGGTGAGGTAGGGAGCAAAGTGGCCCCCATCGACGACGTCCGCCCGGAACTGCCGGAACTGCTCGATCGTCACCTCTGTCTCGGAGATCCGGAACGCCCGGCTGAGCCGTACCTCGTGCACCGGCCGCTCATCCCAGTCCGTCTCTGGCGAGTTGAAGAGCGGACCGCCGAGGCTGGTCGGGACCGGCTGGTCGTTGCCCATCCGAAAGCGACCCGCCGGCAGGTCGATCATCCGCATCCCCAGTGAGTTGATCGTCGCCGCCCCTGACGGGAGGGCCGCGGACGACGAAGCCGCCTTCGCCGCCCGTCCGCGACTGACCGCCAGCACTCCCACTCCCAGCGCCATCAGCGCCATCAGCCCCGTCAAGAGGAGCTGTCCCAGGATCCTCTGCCTAGTCATCGTTCCGTTCCTCCTCGGTTTTCAGCGCCTAGCGTTGGCGGGCAAAGTCGGCCAGCGAGGCGGCCGGGTCGCTCTGCTCGATCGAGCCGGGATGGATCGCCACCCGGTACCGGAAGCGCAGGCTCGATCCGGGCGAGATCGTCAGCCC
>JBEIJP010000787.1:0-1803 GCA_040380245.1 Acidobacteriota bacterium
CAGCCGTTCCTCGGCCCGCCCTCGCAGCGTCGACAGCAGCGCTTCCCGCTCTCCCAAACCCTCCAGGGCTGCCCGCTCCAGAAACTCCGACTCCAGCCCGTGGAGCAGGCAGATCGCGCAGTCCGGCGAGGTCGTCGACAGCGCAAACTCCAGCGCACGGAGCGAATGCTGCGAAAAATCGATCGGCACCAGGACTTCTTCGATCCTCATCGGTCTTCTCCTCTCTCTCAGTTCGCCTTCTTGTCGGGATTTGGGGGCGTCGGCCGCTGGATCCGGATCTCCTCGTCCTCTTCGTCGGGCTCGTCCGGGCAGTTCGGAAAGCGCTTGAGGGTCGGGCGGGTCACAGGCTCCTTGCGGCGCTGCTCGAGGATCTCGATCATGCCCTTCTTCACCTCGCGGAAGCGCAGCGAGTCGACCTGCAGGCCATCCTTCTCCGGAAGGTAGCCCAATTCGCGAAAGGTGCTCAGAATCCGCTCCCCGAACGGCGGGTGGGTTCGGAAGAAGCTGACTGTCGAGACATAGCCCTGCTCCATCGCCAGCTGATCGAAGAGGCTAATAAACCCCCGCGGATCGTACCCGGCCTTCCAGGCATACTGCACGCCCAACTGGTCCGCCTCGTCCTCGAAGTCGCGGCTCACCCCGAGCAGCGTCAGACTGAGGACCAGCCCCAGGCCGAAGAAGCCGTACTGCAGCGCGTAGTAGGCGCCGATTCCGACCAGTCCGCCGGTGAGGATCATCGCTGCCACCTGTGCTGCCTGGTAGATGAGGTTGGCGATCGTCGCCCGCTTCATCAGCTTGGCGCTGTGCCGGGCGGTGACATGGGCCAGCTCGTGGGCCATGACTCCAACCAGTTCCGACTCGGTCTTCGCCTTGGCGATCAGGCCGGTGTTGATGAAGAGATACCCTCCCGGGAGCGCGAAGGCGTTGACCTCGTCGCTCTCCAGCACCGTCAATCGCAGGGGGATCTTCAGGTCAGAATGGACCGCCAGCTGATCCCCAAGTTCGCGCAGATAGCGGTTGAGGGGCTCTCCCTCCCACTCCGGCGGCAGCAGCCCGTAGGCCTTCATCTCGCGAATCGCCTCCTGGCCCGCCTCGAGGTCCTTCTCCTGCCCCTCGGCGATCGAGCGGATCCCAATATCCTCGACGTCGCCGTAGCGACGCGAGCGGGCCGTCCCGGCGGCGATCGACTGCTCGATCCGGGCGATCTCTCCCGGCCACTTCTCGATCAACATCAACTTCGCGCGGCGATTGTCGAAGGCGATCGGGACTCCCTGCTGCCGGGCGATCTCCGCCTCCTTGACCCGACCCTCCAGGCGCAGAATCCGGCAATGGAGCCGCTTCCGCTCCTCCACCTCCGACTGCCCATCCCGTGAGGCCCGTCGGTTGAGCGCCTCCAACTCGCCGCGGACCACCTTGACCCGCTCCTCGTAGCGCTTCTGCACCCCCTCCAGCCGCTTCTTCTCCGCCGACTCCTGCTGGTCGAGCTGCTTCCGCCACGCCTCAATCTCCGCCGCGCTGTAGCGCACGGTTCGCGTCGCCTCAAAGACCTCCAGGTACCGCCGCTCGATCAGCTCCGATAATGCCGGCCGCTCAGCTTGTCGAGATCCGCTTGCCCCTGCCACCCCTGCCACCCCTGCCACCCCTGCCACTCCGACACGGAGGGGAAAGGATGTCACGATCAGGGACCAGCTGTGCAGAGGGAGCAGAATGGTTCGTCCCCTTCGCATGCCTGTGCCCATGGGCTCCTCCCTTCTCGTGATTTCTCACCTCTCTGCAAAGCAACTTTCATACCAGCAGCTCGCC
>JBEIJP010000788.1:0-1803 GCA_040380245.1 Acidobacteriota bacterium
GTGACGATCCTGCTCAGCCTCCCCCTTGCGGTCCCATTCGCCCTCCTCTCGCTCTACCTCATGGACGAGACGCTCAATCTCTACTCGGCGCTGGGGATCCTGGTCCTCTTCGGGGTGGTCAAGAAGAACTCGATTCTGCAGATCGACCACATGAACGGGCTGCGGGCGAAGGGGATGGCACGCTACGAGGCGATCATCCAGGCCAACCGGGATCGGCTACGCCCGATCCTGATGACGACGCTGGCGCTGGTCGCCGGCATGCTGCCGCTCGCGCTCGGGACCGGGCCGGGCGCCGAGGAGCGCCATTCGATCGCGATCGTCGTCATTGGCGGTCAATCTCTCTCATTGATCCTCACGCTGCTGGTGACGCCGGTGGCCTACTCGATCTTCGATGATCTGGCGATGAGGTTCCAGCGCCAGTCTCCTCAGCCGCAGCCTGGGTCCACCCTTGACGAGAACCTTGACGGGGGCAAACTGGGAGGGACAGTCCCTGCCTCGGTGATCGAATCGGGGGATTGAGCATCTTCCTGCAGAACAATGTCGCAGAGATGGTCCCTGGAGAGGGGGCGGCACTCTCCAGGGAACCATTTCGGATTCCGATCGCTGCTTGTCTTGCCAATTTTCCGAATCTGGGATACAACCAGCCAGATTTTTCGGGGACAACCCAGTCACACCGCTTCCTTCTGGCGAATTCGATCGCTCCTTCGGCCACGTCCGATCGGGCGGGGCAGGTTCCACTGGAGGGACAGGAGCAAAGAAACCACTCAATTCCATTGGAGAAAAGGAGCACGGATGGTCTGGAGAAGAGAAACAGGAAGCGAGCACGGGCAGATCGCCACGCCGGCAGTCGATCGTCGCGCGTTTTTGATGGCGGGGATGGGAGCGGTGGCCGGTCTGGCTCTGCGGGGAGGCTCTTCCGCGCAAGCCGCAGTGGGCACCACGCAAGAGGGGGCCAGTCCACTCGTCATCGGGCAGAAGACCCACCGCTATGAATGGTTGCGAGGCTGGGGGCGACTCCCGGAGGGGATGGCGCTCGGCAGCACGCACGGCGCTGTCCAGGTCGATTCGCAGAATCGCGTCTACTTCAACACCGACACGGAGAATGCGATCCTCGTCTTCAAGGAGGACGGCACATTTCTCCGCGCCATGGGGGCCGAGTGGAAGGGCGGCACCCACGGCATGGTGATTCGGCGGGAGGGAAAGGAAGAGTTTCTCTACCTGACCAATCTGGCCCGCCACGAGTTCGCCAAGCTGACCCTCGAAGGCCGCGTCGTCTGGGTCAAGGGCTTTCCCGCCGGGGCGGAACTCTACACCGCGCCCGAGGAGTTCAAGCCGACCGGGATCGCCTTCGCGCCCAATGGAGCCTTTTACGTCACGGATGGGTACGGGAAGAACTACATCAATCAGTACACTCCAGATGGAGAGTATGTCCGTTCATGGGGCGGCAAGGGCAAAGAGGACGGGAAGTTCAATACCCCCCACGCGATCCTCGTCGACACGCGCGGACCGAACCCACTCGTCCTGGTGACGGACCGGGCCAACCATCGGCTGCAGTGGTTTACACTCGACGGCAAGCATCATCAAACCCTCGACGGGAGCCTCGATGATCTGCTGCGTCTGCCCGCGACACTTGCGCAGCGGGGGAGCGACCTGGTGATTGGCGACCTCGCCGGCCGGCTGACGATCCTCAATGGGAAGAACGAGCTGGTCACCCACCTCGGGGACAACCTCGATCCGAAGAAGCGGGCGACCAATCGGCTGCCGGAGACAGAGTGGCTTGATGGGCAGTTCATTGCTCCCCAC
>JBEIJP010000789.1:0-1801 GCA_040380245.1 Acidobacteriota bacterium
ACCAATTCGGCTATTCAGTAGCGATCTCCGGGGATACGGTGGTTGTTGGGGCGCCTTATGAAGACAGCAGTGCGGCGGGAGGGCAATCAGATAACAGTGCCGGTAATGCAGGAGCAGCCTATGTCTTTGTGAGGAGCGGGACGACGTGGAGCCAGCAGGCCTATCTCAAGGCGAGCAACACCGAATCCGCCGACAGGTTCGGCGCCGCCGTCTCGATCTCCGCTGACTCGGTGGTCGTTGGGGCACGGGGGGAGGACAGCTCGGCCACGGGGATCAATGGCAATCAGGCAAACAACGCTGCGGCCAACTCCGGCGCCGCCTATGTCTTCGCGCGTAGCGGAACCACCTGGACTCAGCAGGCCTATCTCAAAGCGAGCAATGCCGGGGCGGAGGATGGGTTTGGCGTTGCGGCTGCCATCGCCGGCGAGACGATCATCATCGGGGCCCCATACGAGGCGAGCAACGCCATCGGGGTCAACGGCAATCAGGCAAACAACAGCGCGGCTGACGCCGGCGCCGCCTACGTCTTCGCCCGCGACGCCAATGGGTGGAGTCAGCAGGCGTATCTCAAGGCGAACACGGCGAGGGGGTTCGACTATTTCGGGTATTCAGTCGCGAACGCAGGGGATTCCGTTGTCGTCGGGGCGGCGTTTGCCACGGCCCAGGGAATTGCCGGCAGTGGCGCCGTCTATGTTTTTGCACGCATCGGCACGACGTGGAGCCAACAGGCTTTCCTCACGGCCAGCAACGCGAACGAGAACGATGCCTTTGGTCATGCTGTCGCGATCGCTGGTCAAACAGTCGTGGTTGGAGCTCCGGACGAAGACAGCTCGTCCACCAGGATCAATGGAGACCAGTTGGACAATCGCGCGAGCGGTGCCGGGGCGGCCTATGTCTTCACCGTCATTCCGGCGCCGCCGCCGACCGTGACTGTCGCGGTTGGGCTCTCCCGGCACGTTGGCGCGATCTCGGCGGGAGCCGTCATCGCCACGGTCAGTGACTCGCGGATCCCGGCGGGCAGTTTACAGGTGACGGTCAATGGGGGAGCTGCGGCGAAGATCAACGGGGTGTTGATCTCCAGCCTGGTCAACAGGGCTGGAACGATCACGGCCAACCTCGTCGTCGATTGCGATGCACCACTGGGGATGGCGAGCTTTCCATTGCAGGTCAGCAATGGAGAGACGGTGGCGAACGCGATCCTGTCGATCACCGTCACCGCCAACGCGCCCCCAGTTCTGACCTACCCCGCGACGGAGGTCTCGACGGGAGGTGGGACGACGATCCTTCCGGCGACCGGGCCGACGGACCAGGGGACCGTCAGTTCGATCGTCGTGCAGAGCGTGGGAACCTACGCCGGGGCAGTCAGCGTTGATTCGCAGGGCCGGGTGACGCTCTCCAATGCGCGTCCATTCGGGACCCATACCCTCACCATTCGAGCGACCGACAACTGCGGATTGGCGGTGAATGCGCCGCTCGCCTTGACGGTCAGCCCCCCCGGAGGAGTCGGGGCGGTGACCGGGGAGAGCGGCTCGATCGCTCCGTCTCAGGGGGAGACGGTGGGCCCGGGTAACCGGGTGACGATCACCCAGACCTTGACCAACAACACGGCCGCGGCCATCACCACCTCGTTCCTCGCCATCCTCCCCGCTGGCTTACGGGCGGTCTCATGCGCCAGTTCGATCGGGAGCTGCCTGCTCGGTACCAGTACACAAGTCTCGGGAGGGGGAGTCGAAAGGCAATCGACCAGTTCCTCACTCTCCCTGGTCCAGACCGAGGCCGGGTCGATCTCCTGGGCGGGACC
>JBEIJP010000790.1:0-1793 GCA_040380245.1 Acidobacteriota bacterium
GCAACGCCCGGAGAGGGGACAGGTCCAGAGAGAGGTCACCGGAGTCGAGATGAGCATGCCACGCTTGCAAGGAATCTACCCCGCACTGATCACCCCGTTTGACGAGGAGGGGCGCTTTCGCCCGTCCGCCTGCGAACAGTTGCTCGATCGGCTCTACCGGGCCGAGGTTGATGGGGTCTACATCTGTGGAACGACGGGGGAGGGGATGCTCCAGCCGGTCGCGCAGCGACGGCAGGTGGCCGAGACGGTCCTTGCCGCGACTCCCCCGGAGAAGCAGGTCATCGTCCACGTTGGATCCGCCTGTCTCGCGGAGGCGATCGAACTGGGTCGGCACGCCGCCGCGCACGGCGCGACCGCCATCAGCAGCCTGCCGCCCTCCGGACCGTGGGGCTTTCCCGAGATCGTCCAGTACTATCGCCGTCTGACGGAGGCCTGCGACCTGCCCCTCCTCGTCTACCATCTGCCGATCGCGGGATCTCCCGTGACGAGCCTTCCGCAGCTTCTTGAACTGTGCGCTCTGCCGGGAGTCGCCGGCGTCAAATTTACGGACCACAACCTCTACCTCCTCTCCGAACTTCGCGCGGCCGGGCCGACAGTCTTCAACGGCTACGATGAGGTGCTCGCCGCCGGTCTGCTGATGGGGGCCGATGGAGGGATCGGCAGCTTCTACAACCTGATTCCGGAGCTGTTCGTCGCCCTCTACCGCCACGCTCGCGCCGAGCGGTGGGAGGAGGCGCGCCAACTCCAGCGGCGCATCAACGAGCTGATCACCCTCACCCTCCAGGTTCCCCTCTTCCCGGCCATCAAGACGATGCTCACCTGGTCCGGGATCGACTGTGGCCCCGTCCTTCCTCCCCGTCGCCCTCTCAATGACCCGGAACGCGAGCGCCTTGCCTCCCTCCTTGCCAACTCCTCCTTCGCCGAGGCCGCCTTCGCCCGTCCCCTGGAGACTCCTGGTCGATGACTGCCGGGTGGTCGATCGCGGCGGGTGAAGATTCTCCCGACCCGTGGATCGGTCGAATCTTCGGCTCGCCGACCCTGGTCGCGAGATCAGGCGTCAAGCTGGACGCAAACGCGGCTCGAATGACAATTCGATGACACACAGGGGCAGCGGATTGGGTAGGATGCGGGCTATGTTGAACGAGCTGGTCATCCTGCATACGCGCCGGGCCCCGGGGGTGGTCCTGACGACCTGCCCGATGGGGGTGGAGTGGGGAACGTGCCTTCGCCAGGTGCGGTTCTGTCACGTCAGTGAGTACAGGCTGGTACGCGGAGGGATCGGCAGGGAGACGGAGGTCTATCAAGGCGAAGCGGCCTACCGGTTTCTGCTGGAGGTTGTCTGCGGTCTCCACTCCCCGATTCAGGGGGAGACGGAGGTGATGGGGCAGTTCCGGGAGTTCTGCGCCCAGGCGCCGTTTCCAGAGACGATGTGGGGGTACTACCTGCGGCAGATGGCCCAGGATCTCCTCACCGACGCCAAGCGGGTTCGCCATCTCCACCTCCGCAATCTGGGAAGCCAGTCGTATGGGAGCCTGGCGGCGCGCTATTTTCGATCGGTTCCGTCGAGGAGCGTGCTTGGAGCGGGGAAGCTGGTGCGCGAGATGTTGCCCTGGCTGATCGGGAAGCCGATCGGGAAGCCGATTGGGAAGCCGGTCGGGAAGGGGGGCGTGACGGTCTTCAACCGGACGCGGAGCACGCTCGATGAGCTGCAGGCAGAGTTCCCGGAGATTCGCGTCGCGCAGCTGGAGGAGGAGGTGCCGGAGTCGATGTCGGGAGGGGGGCTGGTCATTGCC
>JBEIJP010000791.1:0-1793 GCA_040380245.1 Acidobacteriota bacterium
GCATATGCCCAAACAACTCAAGCATCTATTGACAGGGCAACAATGTTTTGTGCTCAAATGCGCAATGCTGCCATTCCTCCTCCGGCAGGCGTGGCGGCCGCTCCCCTCAAAGCGCTGATCTTCGACTCCTGGTTCGATCCCTACCGGGGCGTCATTGTCATGGTTCGGGTGATCGACGGACTCCTGCGCAAGGGGGTCAAGATCCGGTTGATGGCGCGAGGGCGGGATTACGAGGTTGAGGACCTTGGGGTCCTGACCCCCAAGCCGCGCCAGATCGATCAGCTGGGCGTCGGAGAGGTTGGCTTCATCGTCGCCAATATCAAGACTGTCGCCGATGTCAGTATCGGCGATACCGTTACCGAGACCGCCCGGCAAACCCTCGAGCCCTTTCCCGGCTTTCAGGAGATCAAGCCGATGGTCTTCGCCGGGGTCTACCCGGTCGAGCACAACCAGTACGAGGAGTTGCGCGACGCCCTCGAAAAGCTGCGCCTCAACGACTCCTCCTTCTTTTTTGAGCCGGAGGTCTCCGCGGCGCTCGGCTTCGGGTTCCGCTGTGGCTTTCTTGGCCTTCTCCACATGGAGATCGTCCAGGAGCGGCTCGAACGTGAGTTCAACGTCGAGCTGATCACGACGGCACCCGGTGTGCGCTACCGGATCACGACCGTGCGCGGGGAGGTTCTCGAGATCGACAATCCCTCGAAGATGCCATCTCCCGGAGAGATCTCGTCGATCGAGGAGCCGATCATCCAGGCGATGATCATGACCAATGACGAATACCTCGGAAACATCCTCGCCCTTCTCGAAGAGAAACGGGGTGTCCAGAAGGGCTTCGATTATGTGAGCCCCACCCGGGTCATGCTCACCTACGAACTTCCCCTCAATGAGATCGTGCTCGACTTCTTTGACCGGCTCAAGTCGATTTCGCGGGGGTACGCCTCGCTCGACTACCATCTCGCCGGCTATCGGGACGCCGACCTCGTCAAGCTCGATCTGCTGGTGGCTGGAGAGCAGGTCGATGCCCTCTCCCTGATTGTGCACAAAGAGTCCGCCTATTCGCGTGGTCGAGCACTGGTCGACCGGATGCGCAAACTGATTCCCCGGCAGCTCTTCGAGGTCCCCATCCAGGCGGCGATCGGCTCCCGCGTGATTGCCCGCGAGACGGTCAAAGCGATTGGAAAGAACGTGCTCGCCAAATGTTACGGCGGAGACATCTCTCGTAAGCGCAAGCTGCTCGAGAAACAGAAGGAAGGAAAGCGGCGGATGAAGCGGGTTGGCAAGGTCGAAATTCCGCAAGAGGCATTTCTCGCGGTCCTCAAGGTCAACGAGTAGCCAACCCTCCCACTCTGGCAGATTGCAGGGGAGAGTCGGGCCGAGGCCCGCTCCACTCTCCCCCGTTGACAAAGGCGGTGGACGATGACGAGTGATCGCGTGATTCCGATCTTTGCCCTCTCGCTGGTTCAGTTTCCTGGCGCCCTGACTCCGCTCCACATCTTCGAGCCGCGCTATCGGCAGATGCTCGCCGAGGCGATGGCCGGTGACAAGACCTTTGGCATCCTCTACCGCGGCGACGCGGCGTCGACAGCGGAGGAGTCTGCTCCTTCCTCTGCGACCTTGACCACGCTTCGACCGGTGGGGTGTCTCGTCGAGGTCGTGCTCCACGAGCCGATGGATGACGGCCGGTCGAACATTCTCTGTCAGGGGCGCGAGCGATTCGAAGTTCTACGGGAACTCCCCGGGGCCCCTTACCCCCAGGCGGAAGTCCGCTTTTTCGGGGATGCGTTGCCGGAGACGGA
>JBEIJP010000792.1:0-1782 GCA_040380245.1 Acidobacteriota bacterium
CCCCGTATCACTGCTCAGTGAGATGGTTGGCTGGTCGCGAGGCTCTCTCAATCGGGGGCTCGCCCGACTTCTCGTCGTTGGGCTGCTATTCGGCACGCTGGGAGGTCCGGCGAGGTCTTCGCCGCTCAGTACCCCCAATGTGTCCCCCGTAAAAGAGACCGCCACCGGATCTCCCACGCCGGGCAGGGCTCCCAAACGCAAAGGCGCCCAGGATGTCGTTCCCACCGGTCAACTGGTGACGCAGGGCGCGGTCTATCTCAATGAGGTGGCCGTACCCTCCGGGACGACCGTCTTCAGCAACACGTTGATTCGGGTCAGCGGAGAGCCGGGCAGCCAGGCAATTGTCAATCTGGGGCCGTTGGGCACCATCGAGCTGGCGAGCGGGGCACAGATGGTGGTGCGCTTCGGCAATGGGCTGATCTCAGGAGAGCTTCTCAGTGGGGACGCCCTGGTACGAGCACCGGCTGGCGTGCGAATTTCAATCTCGACGCCTGATGGCATGGTCCAAAGTTCCGGTGCCGAAGCCACCGAGTTGCCCTTACGCACTTCGTCCGGTACCCGAATTTATGAGGTCGAGGGGAGGCCAACCGTCAACCCAGCTGGCACCTCGACCCCCAGGGCTGGCCTGACGGCCATCAGGATCGCCGCCTTGATGTTGGGGATCGCTGGGGTAGTGGCAGTGACGAGCATCTCGCCCACGCTTCCCGTTGTCTCTCCCTTCACTCCCTGAGCGCTGGAATTCTCAGTCCAAGCGAGGGAGGTCGCATGGGGGAGGGAGGTGCCTTGCCGGACCAGTCACGCCAGTTCAGCACACAACCAGTAACTGACCCGCCAATCAAGCAGTACGTGCAGTACGGACCGAGCAGAGCTCTTTTCGGGGGGGCACTGCTGGTCTGCCTGGGCTGTCTCCTTGCTCTGAGTATCCGGAACCTTCTCTTCCGCTTCGTCCTGGATCCTCGACATGAGATCAGTACGGCTGCCCTGGAGGCGGCCGTGACACGCTTTCCAGACTCGGCTCTTTTGAACAGGCTGTGGGCCGAAGTGAGAGGATCGACAGACCCCTCGACGGTTCCCCTCCTCTGGAATGGCGGTTTTGAAGGTCCCCACGACCCGGTCCACCCCCACTTCGACTGGCAGTTCAAGTCGAGCGAGTTCGTCCAGGTTGGGCTTGATCCACGCGTCTTTGCGGAGGGAAGGTACTCTCTCCAGTTGCGGTTGACAGGGCGTGACACGACCAGGATCGAAGACGAGGTTCGACAGCGCGTTGTGCTCTCACCGGGTGGCAAATACCGTCTCTCCTGTCTGGTGCAGACCCGCGACCTCCAGACACCACGCGGACCTCAACTCGTCGTTCGATGGAATGGGCGACCACTTGGCGCATCCGAGCCTTTGCCCGCGGGAACCACAGACGGCTGGCAGCGTCTCTTTTTCGATTTTCAAGTCCCGACCGAGAGTGGGACAACGGAGATTGCCGTCATTCGGACGCCAAAATACAGCTACGACGACCCCAGCCGGGGGTTGATCTGGTTAGATGATTTGCGTCTCGTCGCTATCGAGTCGTCCCCACAGCAAGGAGGGCAACCTTGAAGGAAGGCTGGTTGGCAGGATCACGGGAGGGGGCCGTCAGGCTGAGGCCGGATGCCGGGGGGCTTGTGGCAGCTGCTCCCCGCCGGTCAACTCACCCGAGTCTGCTGACCAGGGTGGGAAGGGGGCTCGATCTTGTCGTCGCCGAGGGGCGGCTGCTTCTGATCGCGCTGACGGCGCTCGCTTTCGGCACGGTCG
>JBEIJP010000793.1:0-1780 GCA_040380245.1 Acidobacteriota bacterium
CCATCCTTTTCCGCCGACGACGATTCCGTAGAGTATTTGGGAAAAATTGGAAAAGACGCCGGTGCCTGGATGTGAGATCTGCCTGCCGAGGAGAAAATTGATCAGGAATCCGAGCGTGGTCGTGGCGGTGCCGATTACCAGGAATTTAACTGAGAGACGGCGATTACCGCGAAAAATTACTGCACCATCGATTAATAGTGCCGGGAGAACGAAGAAAGTTCCGTTTCGGGCACAGAGAGCGAGGGTAAGCAGTCCCAGTCCGATGGCAAAATTTATCGATTGATGACGGTGAAGTGCCGCCCAAAGGACGGCGAGACTGGCCAGACCGAGTGAAAGACCCAAATTCTCGGTCAGGAGGGTACCGGATCCGCCTTCGACTCGATAGAAGATGAATGTAAGCACGGCGACGATAGCTGCCGGGAGTGGACCGTGAGTGATCGCGATCTCTCGTGCGAGGAGGTAGCAAGCGAAGGCGTTGACGAGAACTGAGATAAGAATGGCCATCTGCAGATTCTGGCCGGTCAGCTTGAGCAACGTCGCGAGTCCGGCGGTGTAGAGTGGCCGGCGAGCTGAGACATCGAAAGGGACGCCTTCGAGGAGTTGCCGAGCGTCATAGTAGTAGGCGGCGGCATCCTCCCAGGGGATAAGTCCGCCGATGGCGCTTGGGTGATATCCGATCTGCTGCCAGAGGGCGATTAGTGGCAGGCAGAAGAGGGCGAGTATTGATGTCAGGGCAAGTGTCTCTCCAGGCCAGCCGCGCAGTCGGAAGCTGAGGACGAGAATAACCCCCGCGACAAAGAAGAGTTCGTAGACGGAATAGAAGGCTCCTTTGAGGATCAGTTCAGGGATTGGCGCGAGCAGGATCGTCAGGACTGAGAGTGCGGATACGACAATGGTGGCGATCAGTGCGACCAGTTTGTGGACGGGGCCGCGGAGCCGGAAAGACTCCAGTTTGTCGGCGATCTGGTGGAGCCGTTGTTCGATCTGGCGAAGACTGCTTCGAAAGCTGACGATGAGCGCGATGATAAGGACGAGTGGGATCAGCCCGGGAAGAGTTGCCAGCCCCGAGATGCGGTAATGGCGTCCATTTGAGCGCGGGTCACTATTATCGGAGGTCGAAAATTGGAACGACTTGCGTTGATGGATGAATCGTCCATTGCCGATTGTGGCGACCATCTCGGCCGGGGTATGGGCTGGGCCGAGTCTTGCACCATCTTCAGTCAGAACTGCATTTGAGTTTAACGGGGCGAGAGACGTGTCGCTGGAGAAGAGGAACAGCAGGGCGCTTCCTCTTCGAATTGGCACTGAATAGGCATGTCCTGACTGGCTGGAGATGGAAGAGGTTTCGACCGGGATCTCGACGCCGATTCCATGCCCGGAACCGTAGAGGCTCAACGGGAAGAGGACGAGCAGTATTGTTCGAAAAAGTCGTCTAGTCATTTTGTTTTTGACCATGCGTATTTGAGGAGCCGGTGAATTTGTCGGGCACGGAGCCAGAGAGTAAAGATGGTGCGCTCGTTTAGGGTGAAGTACCGCTCCATCAGAGACTTTCTTTGCTGACGAAGGGTCTGTCGCTGTCGTTCGCTCGCACCGCCGGCGGCATAGCGCGCGACGAGTTGGGGGAAGTGGCGATAGCAGTCCGGGGTTCTTGTCAGCCAGTAGATGAAGAATTCGTGATCGGCGTTGAGGCTCAGCGAGGTGTCGAGGGGATGATTCAGGTAGAGCTCACGTTTGACAAACCAGGTCTGTTGGCAGACCGATTCGGTAAAGAGCTGGCGAC
>JBEIJP010000794.1:0-1779 GCA_040380245.1 Acidobacteriota bacterium
CGACAAGGGCCCAATCGCAGGCGACGCCCTCGACTGCACCCGGTTTGTTGGCGACCACGACAGAGGAAGGGAGGAGCCGCGGAATCGAGCTCGACTTGGAGATCCGGAGCGTCCGCAGCACCGCCGCGCTCACCTCCGTACTGACGACCTTGCCCTGGGCGAGCATCTCCATCAGCCGCGCGGCCTCCCGCGGTGTCGCCAGATTTTCTGCTCCCCGCACCATCGCGCCGAGGTCGATCATCTTACGTTGCAGGCGGATGGTCCGCAGCCCAAGATCCTTCATCGTTTGATTGATTCGCTCCATTCCCAGCCGGTCGATCAGGAGATTGGTCGCCGTATTGTCGCTGAGGGCGATCATCAAGACCGAGAGATCCCCGAGGCTCAGCTGGGAACTCTCCGGCGAAAAGTGGAGGAGGACTCCACTGCCGCCGACCTGGTCCTTTTTCGGGATGGGAAGTTGATCGGTCAAACGGAGAGAGCCCGCCGCCGCTTGTCGGTGCAGCTCGATGAGAATCGGAATCTTGATTGAACTCCCGGTGGGGAAGGTCACCTCTCCATTGACCAGGATCTCATCCCCCGTCTGAAGATCCCGAATGGCCACTCCCAGGACCCCATCAAACTCTGCCACCATCGACTCGATCTGGCGAACCAGGCGCTGTTTGACCACCGCCGATGAGGCAGGTTGAGCGAACACATGACTGGACGATGTCACAAGCAAGAGGGCAAGAAAGAAGACTTTCACGCAGGGCTCCGATCCATCGACCAGGGAGAGAGGGCCGATTGACGAAGTGTGCGGGGGAGACCGAAATCTCCCCCGCAGGATGCATCGGTTACCGCTGGGTGCGGTCAACCATCTCTGGCCAGCAGACGAAGAACCAGGGATGGCCGTGTTCCCACTCCTCCTCGACGCCACGGCCGAGGAGAGGGTTGCCCGCGGATGCCGCCGGGGCTGGTGTCGCCACCTTCGGATCGAGAATGCGCGCGATCTGGTCCCGCGCGTCCTCGAGGTGCAGCCGCACCGCCCGATCGGTCGCACGGGGCAGCGCCCTCGCCAGCTCGGTATTGAGCGCTTTGAGTTCTCCACGCAGGTAGGGCCGCTGGTCATCGTTGACCGGAGTCCGACCATTCAGTTTGTCGTTCATCAGGTCGAGGTAGGTCCGCTGCAGGTTGCGACGGAAGGCGTCGATGCGGATTGTCGAGCTTCCCGCGATCTCCTTCCAGATCCCTTTGCGGACGTCGGCGAGGAGATCGATGGCCCGGTAGCCACTCCCGTCGATCTCCTCCTGCTCGATCAGCCGCGCGAAGCGGGCTGAGCTGAGCAGTTGGGTGAGAAGTCCCTGCTGGGTCGTTCGCAGCCGGTTGACGGTTCCGTCCGTTTCGATCCGGCGAAGGATCTCCGGCTTGATCATCCACGTTGGCGTAGCGAACGCGTTATCGTTGAGGAACTTGACGGCGGCGGCCTGCTTCTCGCGTGGGACGGCGCGGAAGAGGACACCCTCCTGACCGACGTGCTTCTGCTGCGAGTCAAAGCCGCCAACGATCTGTGTGACGTGGCCCATCTCGAGTCGCCACTGTCCGAGCATCCGTCCGTAGAGCTCTTCGAGATCCTCGTAGGGAGCCCCAGGCGTGGTCGAGGTCGCCGGGAGGAGCATATTGGCCACCCGTTGAAGGTTCTTCACGCCCAGTTCGGTCGCGCGGATGGCGTCGACGTCGCCGACCGCCTCGGTGTTCTCCCCGGGGTCTGAGCCCCGCGCCTTCGCGGTCGAGAAGCGCAGGTGC
>JBEIJP010000795.1:0-1779 GCA_040380245.1 Acidobacteriota bacterium
CTTTGGGACACCAGGAGCCGATCCCGTTCTCCCAATCACAGCCACTCCATCGCCCACCTCTTCGAGCCTTGTCAGGTCATTCAGGGTGCCTGTCCCTGACTTTGCAAAAGCCCTGGGCGCAACCCCACGCACGACAACAGTTCGAAGGTCGGCTGTTCTTACCAAGCGAGGAAGCGGTCTGTCAATGCCTGGCGAAGAGCCATTCTGATTTGCGGCCACAGGGACCGGAGAACCGGGACGGAGTTGACGACTGGGGCAGGTTTCGCTACCCTTGCCGGGTTCTCGAGACGATCAAGATACGAAAGCGGACTCCAAGCCGCGACGGAAAGAAAAAGACTACCATCCACCAGCACCTCGATTCTGACGCTCCCCCTGCTCCACTCGCTCTTCGTGAGAGGAGGAGGGAGGTCCCTTCCCTCGGAGAGGTCGAGTGGTATGCCAGATCCATCTGAAGCGAGGCCCTTTCTGCTCGAAGACAACTACGACATCGGAGAGTTCTTCGATGAGATGTTCACTGCCGATGGCACGCCCCATCCGCATTACGAGGCCATCTACAGCCGTCTGCGCCACCTCTCGAAGGAGTCGTTCGAGGAACGGCGGAGACGCGCCAGCATCTCCTTCCTCTACCAGGGCGTGACCTTCACCGTCTACCACGAAAACGAGGGGGAGCAGGAAGGGATCGAGCGGATCTTTCCCTTCGATCTGATTCCGCGAATCATCCCGCGAGAGGAGTGGGAGATCCTCGAGACGGGGCTAACCCAGCGGGTGACGGCGCTCAACCTCTTCCTGCACGACATCTACCACGAACAGCGGATCCTGCGGGAGAAGATCATTCCCGCGGAACTGGTCTTTGGGGCCCGCCATTTTCGTCGGGAGATGGTCGGCGTCAATCCGCCCCGGAATGTCTACGCACACATCGTCGGAAGCGATCTGGTTCGGAACGAGCGGGGCGAGTACCTCGTCCTGGAGGACAATCTGCGCTCGCCCTCCGGAGTGAGCTATATGCTCGAAAACCGGCAGGCGATGAAGCGGACCTTTCCGAACCTCTTCCAGCGCCACGGGGTGCGCTCGATCGAGCACTATCCGCAGGAGCTGCTCGCGACGCTCCGCTCGATCGCGCCGCACGACAATCCAGACCCGACCGTCGTCCTGCTGACCCCGGGGATCTACAACTCGGCCTACTTTGAGCACACCTACCTCGCGCGGCAGATGGGCATCGAGATCGTCGAGGGGCGCGATCTGGTGGTCCACGACAACCGCGTCTTTACCCGGACGACGCGGGGCCTCAAACCCGTCGATGTCATCTACCGGCGGATCGACGACGACTTTATCGACCCCCTCTGCTTCAACCACACGAGCATGCTGGGGGTCTCGGGGCTGATCAACGCCTACCGCGCCGGCAATGTGACGCTCGCCAACGCGATCGGCACCGGGGTCGCCGACGACAAGGCCGTCTACGCCTTCGTCCCGGAGATGATCCGTTTCTACCTCAGCGAAGAACCGATCCTGCAGAACGTCCCGACCTACCTCGCCATGCGCGAGGAGGACCGGGCCTACATCCTCGACCATCTCGAGAGCCTGGTCGTCAAATCGGTCAACGAGAGCGGCGGCTACGGCATGCTGGTCGGGACGCAATCGACCCGGGAGGAGCGGGAGCGGTTTCGGGAGCTGATCCAGACCCATCCGCGCAACTTCATCGCCCAGCCGACGATCCAACTCAGCCGACATCCGACCTATCAGGAGGGGCAGCTGCACGGCTGCCACGTCGACCTGCGCCCC
>JBEIJP010000796.1:0-1772 GCA_040380245.1 Acidobacteriota bacterium
CACTGGATCTGTAGTTTCCTCCTCGAACCACCCGGCAGAGTTGACAGGTTCGGAAGAGGGGCTGCTGATTGTCATAGTCTTTGTGTATGTCTTCGACCCACTCGCTAGCATTCCCGACCAGCCCGAGGACCCCCTGCTCGCTCCGATCGTCCCGGAACCCATCGACCGGCGTCGGCCCATTACGCTGTTCCAGGGCGTTGGCGGCATTGTCGCGCCAGTCATCTCCCCAGGGGTACAGGAGATACCTGCCCCGGCTGCGCGCCGCATCCTCCCACTCCGCCTCGCTCGGCAGCCGCTTCCCCACCCACTTCGCGTAGGCCGTCGCCTCGTCCCAGTTGACCCCGGTAACGGGCAGCTTCGCCTCTCCGATGGCAAAGGTACGCCCCTCCCAACCGATGGGCGCGGGATACCCGGGATTGGCCTCCAGAAAGCGCTGATACTGCTCGTTGGTCACTTCCGTCTCATCCAGGTAGAAATCGGCGACGACCGTCTCCTCCGTCGCACGCTCCGCGCCGCTGCCCAGGCGGTACCGTCCCCCCTGAATCAGAATCATTCGCCCAAACTGGTCGGCCCGGATCGTCGCCGGTGCAGGCGTCGCCGAACCGTTGCCGGAACCAAGCCGCTTGTAGAGCGCATAGCCCCCGACCGCCCCCAGGAGGAGCCCCATCGTCAACAACCAGCGGCCAACGCCGGCCCAGTTTTGCCGCGGCATCGGGTCCCGAGTCAACTGGCCATCGATGCGCTGAATCGCCGACTGCAACCGACGCGAAAACTCCTTCGCCGATTGGGGACGCTCAACCGGGTCTTTGCGGAGCGCCCTCATCACCTCCGCCGCCAGCACCGCCGGGACCGTTGGCGCCACCTCCTGTAAGGGCCGGGGCTCGGCGGTCAAATGGCGCGCGAAGTACTCCCTCGCCGTCTCCGCGACAAATGGCAGCTGGCCGCTCAGCAACTCATAGGCGATCGTTCCAATGCTGTAGATGTCCGACGTTGGACCGGGCTTTTTCCCCTCGCACTGTTCCGGCGACATATACTCTGGCGTTCCGATGACCGTCCCCTCGACCGTCAGATTCGGGAGACTCCCCGACCCAGGCCCGGGCTCCAGCATCTTGGCGATCCCAAAGTCCAGGACCTTGATCGACTCCCGCTCTCCCGGACTCTGGACGATGATGTTCTCCGGCTTGAGGTCCCGATGGATAATCATCTTCTGATGCGCCGCCTCGATGACGTCGCAGATCTGCGTCAAGAGCGCCACCGCACGCCGGTACTCCATCCCCCCAGGAGGGATCAACCCCCGCAGCAGCCGCCCCTCGACAAACTCCATCACCAGATAGGCCAGCTTCTCTGGCGTCACCCCCGAATCGGTCACCTGCACCGCGTTCGGATGGTCCACCTGACAGGCCGCGATCGCCTCCTGTTCGAAGCGGCGCAGCGCGGAACTCGGCAGGTTCGGGTTGAGCACTTTGATCGCGCATCGACGATTGATCCGCAGGTGCGTCGCCGAATAGACCGTTCCCATCGCGCCCGCTCCAATCCAGCGGTCGAGCCGGTAGCGGTCGTCCAGGACCTTGCCGACCAGCGTCCGGACCGCCGTCAGCGGCGTCCCGTCCACCGTGCACATCTGGGTCGGCGGATCATATACTTCACCACACTTGGGGCATTTTCTCAGTTCCAGCATATTCTCTTATCCAGACGGTAACCCTTTGAGATCACGGACCACTTCCACCCGCTCTCCCCCACCAGAAGAGCGGACACCCTGCCAGTTCAACTCA
>JBEIJP010000797.1:0-1769 GCA_040380245.1 Acidobacteriota bacterium
CTCTCCCTCCTCCAGCCCGCGGTACCGGGTACGCCACGCGCCGAGAATATCGAAGTTCTCGAGAGCCAGGCCGTAGGGATCGAACTTCGCGTGACAGCCGGCGCAGCTGGCAGACTTTGCGTGCAGACCGAGAACCTCGCGGATTGTCCGTGCACCGCGAATATCGGGCTCGACCGCTGGAACGCCGGGAGGGGGCGGCGGTGGGGGCTGCCCGAGCAACCGGTCCATGACCCAGACTCCGCGCAGCACCGGCGAAGTGTTGACGCCATTGGCTGAGACCTTGAGGATCGCCCCCTGCGTCAGCAGTCCGCCGTAGGGGCTCGCCGGCGGCAGCGTGACCTTGCGGAGGTCTGACCCGGTGAGTGGGGGCAGTCCGTAATGGCGCGCCAGCCGGTCGTTGGCGAAGGTGAAGTCGGCATCGATCAGCGTCGTCGCCGGAAGGTTCTCTCGCACCATCGCCCGAAAGAAGGCGCGCGTCTCGCGCCCGAGCGATTCGACGAGGTAGTCGTCAAGTCGATACTCCGGAAAGAGCCGGATGTCCGGGTCATCGCGGCGCAACGCGCGAAGGTTGAGCCAGTAATCGGTAAAGTACTCGATGAAGCGTGTGAATTCGCGGCTGTCGATCAGTCTCTCCGCTTCGCCTCGCAGAACGGTGGCGTCGCACAGCCTCTGCCGAGCGGCCAGATCGACGAGCGGCGCGTCGGGGCGACTGTTGATCAGAAAGTGCGAGAGACGATTGGCGATGGCAAAATGGTCGCTCTCCCAGCGTGGTGGTGGCAGGTAGAGGAAGAGGTCCGAGGCGAGGAAGGCCTGGTAGCCGGTCAGCAGCGCGTCGGCGAGCAGTTCGCCACGCGAGAGAGCCGTCATCACCAGCCTCTCGAACGGAACGATCGCCTCCGCCGAGACCGGCTCGCGCGCCGCCTGCGTGATGAAGCGACGCAGCAGCCGCCGGGCATCGACCTCCGGCTGGTCCGACTGTACCTCAGGCCCGAGATCATCGAAGAGTACCCGGTGCGAGGGCGCCGGCCAGCTCGCCGGAGGCAGCGGCCCGGTCAGCTCAAGCCAGTCGAAGACGATCCCTGGCTGCCCGCCGGCCGGAAAGGGCGGATAGCGGTAGAGGGCCGTCACCCCCATGACATCGGGTTGGGGGGCGGGCAGCCCGAGCAGGCCGTACTCGATCGTCTGTCCAGCGTTGAGATAGGCAGTTGTCTCGTAAACGCCATTCGCCGGGCCAGCGCCCCCTTCGGAATGAACGTCGATGATTCCGCCGATGGAACGAACATCCTCGGCAATGTCGTGGTTGGTCGGACGGCGTGATCGAAAGGTCATCGGCACCGGGGCCGTCGCCGGCACGAGCGTGAAATCGGCAAACTGGTGACGGGCTCGGGCGGCAAACCGGATCCGGTACTCACCTGCGACCCGAGTGACGATCCCCTTCGGGAAGATCCCGTAGGGCCAGCCAGGCGAACGGAAGAGCGCCATCGAGATGGTCGGATCGACCCGGCTCTTGTCGACTGCCGCCTTCTTCTCGGCGACCAGGTCGATCGCCCGATCGTTGCGCACCCAGAACATCGCCTCCCGCCCGCCCGTCGTCTCTCGCCCGACGGAGAGCTGCTCCCCAACGGCCCGCTGGACCGTCACCGGCGGCGGGGAGGTTCCTGCCGAACGCGCCTGCCGGAGGGCCGCTTCCGCCGCGTCGAGGTAGGCCGACATCTGCACCCACGAGATGTCCAGGGTCGCCGACACTTTGTTGAAATGGTGGCTCTGAC
>JBEIJP010000798.1:0-1765 GCA_040380245.1 Acidobacteriota bacterium
GCTGGACCCACCGCTCTCCCCCTCGATCGACCGGCAGATCGTCTCAAAAACCTCATGCACGGGGAGGGTACCATCGACCTCAATCAAGCGACCGCTCTCGCGGTAGTAGGCGATCACCGGTCGCGTCTTGTCGCGATAGGCGGACAGCCGAAGCGAAACGGCAGTCGGTGTATCGTCGCCGCGACGCAGCAAGGAGCCTCCATCGAGATCGCAGACGCCGTCGACCTTGGGTGGACGAAAATAGAGGTTATAGATCTCCCCACACCGGCTGCAGGTCAGCCGACCCGTGACTCGCTTGAGGAGGATCTCATCATCCACATCGACTCGAATGAGAAAGACCGATTTCGACTGCGCGCGAGCCAATGACTCGAGGTGTTCTGCCTGTGCCAAGGTCCGCGGAAACCCGTCGAAGATGTATCCATCCTGGCAATCTTCGCGAGAGGTTCGCTCTTCAATCAGCTCTTCCAGGACTTCATCGCGGACCAGTTGTCCACTGTCGAGGATCTCCCGCAACTCTCGGCCAAGCGAAGTATCCGCCTGGGACATCCCGCGGAGCAGGTCACCCGTCGAAATCTGCGGGTAATGATACTTTTCAGCGAGCAAGCGGGCTTGTGTTCCCTTGCCAGCCCCCGGTTGCCCGATCATGACGATGATCTTCGACATGGCGATCACCCGTCTCCTTTGCCGCTCCCACGGGATTCAGTAACGTCAGGCGTACAGTCAGAGGGAGCGGTGGTTACCGGCAAGAGATTGTTAGCTCGTTGCCCGGCGACCACGAAGTCGGCCCCCTCGCGCTCCCAAAAAGCCCTCATAATGGCGCATGACCAACTGCGCCTCGACCTGGCTGATCGTATCCATCGCCACTCCCACAACGATCAGCAGACTGGTTCCCCCAAAGTAGAAGGAGACACCGAGACCGGTGGGAATCCAACTCAAACCTGGAATGTTGGAGATCAGATTGTAGAGAGGCTCCCCAATCCAGGGAAGGTACTGAACCTTAAACCCGCTGATCATCAACTGCGGAATCAGGCAGACCACGACCAGGTAGAGAGCGCCAACTGTCGTCAACCGCACCAGAATGCTGTTAAGGTGGTCAGCGGTCCGCTTACCTGGACGGATTCCGGGGATGAAGGCGCCCTGCTTCCGCAGGTTCTCGGCGACCTCGTCAGAATTGAAGACGATCGAGACGTAGAAGAAGGCGAAGAGGATGATCCCGCCAATGAAGAGCAGTTCATAGACTGGATGCCCTCCACCGAGCCACTCGTTGAGCTTCTGCAGCCAGGGCCAGTTCCCAAAAGTGGAGAACGTCTGCGGAATCGCCAGGACTGACGAAGCGAAGATGACTGGAATGACGCCCGCGATGTTGACCTTGAGGGGGAGGTGAGAGGATTGGGTGGAGACCATCTGACGGCCCACCATCCGACGCGTGTGGTTAGTCGGAATCTTACGGGTGCCCCGCTCGAAGAAGACGATCCCACCCGTGACCACCAGCATAACGATCAGCAGGACGATGACAAAGAGTGCGGATGCTGGATCCTGGATCTTCTCGAAGAGTTGTTCGACGGCCCGCGGAATACCAACAACGATCCCGGCGAAGATGAGAAGGCTGATCCCGTTGCCTACTCCCCGCTCTGTGATCTGCTCCCCAATCCACATAATAAACATAGTGCCGGCCATCATGGTCAGGGTCGCGATCGTAATGAACCCAAAACCGCCCCCATCGAGCACCAGTCCCGGCTGCCGCTGTAACCAGAAAGAGATCCCC
>JBEIJP010000799.1:0-1753 GCA_040380245.1 Acidobacteriota bacterium
CGAGGGAACGATCGATGTCAGTGGGCGCGGTTTTCGTGGAGGAGCGCTCTCCGGCGCGGGCGGGGGGCTCTTCCGGTCCGACTTTGTCAGTTCCCAGCAAGACTTTGGCGCGGAGAAAGGCGAGAGCATCGCCGGCTATCAGGAGACCTATGACCTGCAGGGAGGCCGGTATGGGCGTGGAGCCGCCATCAACGGGGGTGGGGGCGGAACAGCCCACAACTCAGGCGGCGGCGGCGGCGCCAACGGCAACCGTGGCGGCGAGTGGACGGGACATGGGGTGATGGATGCCAATGCGGTAGGGGCGATCGCATGGCAATTGGATCCCTTCGTCATCTCGCAAGGTGGGAGACTGGCCAACTCCTCCGGGGGTGGTCGTGGAGGACACAGCTTTTCAGATAAGGATGGGAATGGGACGATTGAAGCTCCAGGGGATCCCGTCTGGGGGGGCGATCGACGGCGCGAAGTCGGTGGGCGAGGGGGAAGACCGGTTCCACAAGATCCCAGCCAGCGCCTCTTCTTTGGCGGCGGCGGGGGAGCAGGGGCTCAAAACAACGAATCGGGCGGTGCCGGTGGAGATGCCGGAGGAATGATCTATGTGATCGCCAACAAGGTCAGTGGCAACGGAGAGCTGCGAGCAGATGGAGAGGCCGGGCAGGATACGCGCAATGAGCACCGTGACGGGGCGGGCGGCGGCGGGGCCGGTGGGACCATTGTCATCGTCGCCAAGGAGTTGCGTGGGCCGACTGCCCGAGCGCGGGGAGGAGTGGGTGGAGTCCAAAAATCGAGCCTCTTTCCCAACGAGGTCGAATCGCAGGGTCCGGGTGCCGGCGGCGGTGGTGGCTATATCGCTTACTCGGGAGGGGAGATCGGGACCGATGTCTCCGGTGGGGCGAATGGGCTGAGCCTCTCTGTGGGAGTGACGGAATTTCCTGCCAATGGAGCGACCAGCGGAGCCGCGGGCCTGGTCGTTCCGACGGTGGGTCAGATCCCCTTCTGTCGGACGACCACCGATCTGGCGATCCGCAAGCGGCTCGAGGGGAGCCAGCTGATCCCGGGAACGCCGGCCGTCTATACGATCGAAGTGACCAATGCCGGCCCGGCCAACGCGTTCGGAGCCGATGTGATCGACCTGCTCCCGGCAACGTTTGTCCGGGATGAGACCCGTTGGACCTGCTCTGCCAGCGGTGGGGCCAGTTGCCTGGTGGCCGAAGGCGAGGGGGATCTGACTACCAGGATCAACCTGCCCGTCGGGGGACAAGTCGTCTTCAGGCTGGAGGGGATGCTGGCGTCTTCAGCGCAGGGGGCAATCACCAATACCGCCGAAGTGCGACTGGCGGCCGGCGCGATCGATTCCAATCCCACAAACAATCGGGCCAGTGTCACCACGCCAGTCCGGCCGATCGCCGACCTGCGAATCACCAAGACCAACCAGCGGGACTGGGTGCTTGCCGGGGAGGAGGTGGTCTATACCGTCGAGGTGACCAACGCGGGGCCCAGCGACGCAGTGGGATTCGAGGTGATCGACCTCGCGCCGCCAGGGTGGACGGTCACAGAGGTCCGCTGTCAAGCCTGGGGGGGGAGTTGTGGAAACGACCGATCGAGTGGGCAGTCTATCCGCTGGCAGGGGGCCTCGTTACGCGCCGGTTTCGGGCCCAGCTTGACCTTCAGCATGCGTGGAGGGGTGGCCACCTCAGCACGCGGGGTGCTGGCCAACACGGTGCGGATCGTCATTCCCCCGACCGCGGGGTTTGAG
>JBEIJP010000800.1:0-1739 GCA_040380245.1 Acidobacteriota bacterium
ATGGTCAGCGCGATCGCCGCTTTCGGATCGAGCACGCACAGCATCTGCGACGGGATGAGATTGCCATTTTTGCGAAGGAGCGGGTCATCGCCTCGATGCAGCCATACCATCTGATCGACGATGGCCGGTGGGCTGAAAAGCGGATCGGACCGGAACGGGCGAAGGGAAGTTACGCTTTTCGCTCATTGCTCGATGCCGGGGTGATGCTCGCCTTTGGCTCCGATTGGTTTGTCGCGCCGATGGAACCGCTGCTTGGCATCTATGCCGCAGTAACCCGTCGGACCCTCGACGAAAAGTCTCCAAAAGTATGGATTCCGGAAGAGAAGATCAGTGTCGCAGAGGCGGTACGGGCCTTTACGTACGGTTCCGCCTTTGCGTCGTTCGACGAGCAGGTGAAGGGGACGATCGAGGTCGGAAAACTGGCCGATCTGGCGGTTCTGTCAGAGGATATATTCAGGATCGACCCGCTTCGAATCCGGCAGGTTGGTGTCGAGATGACGATATTTGATGGACGCGTGATTTATGAGAGTCAGTAACAGGGGGGAGATGTCACGTTGAGTGGCGACGTCCCGACGGGCTAGGATTTACGGAAGATCTCTTCCCACGACTCTTTTCTGCTGATGGCATCGCGCGCGGCAGATTGATGTGCAGACTTGATGGTCGTTCCCTCGCCGGTCGAGAGCTGGATTCCATTGACATTGAGTGCCACCTGAAAGACGCGACGATGGTCCGGTCCCTGGCGTTCAAGCACCTCATAGCGTGGGGTCGGCAGTCCACGCGACTGGAGCTGCTCCTGGAGTGCGGTCTTGTAGTCCATGCTCGTCAGGTCGAGCGGGTCGATGTCGGCGAGCGTCTTTGTAAACTCTTTCCGGACGAAATTGCTGGCGGCGACGATTCCGCCGTCAAGGTAGATGGCGGCGATGAGTGCCTCATAGGCGTCGACCTGGAGCGCGGTCTTGTGGCGACCACCGGTCTTCTCCTCGCCCTTGTTGAGAAGCAGGAATGAGCCGAGTTGAAGTCGTGCGGCGTGTTTTTGCAGGTTGGCGGCGCTGACGGCGTAGGCGCGCATCTTCGAGAGATGGCCCTCGCTGAGCGTCGGGTGAAGTTCGAGCAGCCAGGTACTGATCAGGAACTCGAGAATCGCGTCACCGAGAAACTCGAAGGCTTCGTTATGCAGTGGGCGTGGGGCGGGTTGTTCGTTGGCGTAGGAGCGGTGAGTCAGCGCCCGGCGCAGCAACTGTCGGTCGTTGAAGCGATACCCGATCTCCCGCTCGAGGCGCTGGAGAAGGCTGTCGATTCCGGCCAGATCTCCACTGGTATCACCGGCTGTATTGGCTGACCGGGGAGATCGTCCCGCTGGGATGACATTGTTGAGTATCTGCCGCAATGAGCGAAGAAAGCCAGCCTCGTTCGAGGAGCTGGCTTTCTTCACTTCACCGCGATCTGCAGCACCCGATGCGACAGGGTGAGGATCGTTTTTTGAGGATTTGGAGGACACCTAGCGTCTCTTCCGGGGGGCAGCCTTGCCCTTGCCCTTGCCAGCCGCAGCCTTGCCAGCCGCCGCTTTGGTCTGTGTTGAAGCGGCACCCGTCGCGGCGGTGACCGCCGTGGTCAGCTTCGGAGCTCCCGCGGCGCCGGCCGGTGGGGCATCGGCACTGACCGTGGTTTCAGCCTTGGCCGGAACCGGCTGATCCCCGATCGTCGGGTCGGCTTCGAACTTTTTGACAAACTCGGCGGCA
>JBEIJP010000801.1:0-1735 GCA_040380245.1 Acidobacteriota bacterium
CCGCCGCCTCGATCTCGTCCAGACTGCGGTAGCTCGTCTCGACAACCGTCCCGGCGTGCCCCCATAACCGCGTCGTCCGCAGGTGCAGGAAGACCGGGTGTCGCGTCTGACGGCAATGCGTGATCGCCTCCTCGACCGCGTTCCAGACCGTCTCGACCTCGCCGTCCGCCGCGATGTAGCGCAGATGCGGGCGGTCCTGGAAGGCGTCGTGGATCCATCCCCGCGGCGTCTCGACCGAGATGCCAATCCCATTGTCCTCGCAGAGGAAGAGGATCGGCGCCGTCCCGCCTCGCCGCACGCTGTAGCACGCCGAATGGATTCCGGAGAGGGCCGTCGCATGGTTGGCCGAGGCGTCTCCAAATGAGCAGAGGACGATCGAATCGTCCTGCAGATCCTGCGCGCGACCGACCCGTCGCGCCAGCCGCAACGCGAAGGCCATCCCGGTCGCCTTCGGGAGGTGCGAGGCGATCGTGCTCGTCTGCGGGGGAACCCAGAGCGGCCGACTCCCCCAGACCTTGTGGCGACCCTGGGCGATTGGATCGTCCTTCGAGGCGGCAAAGGAGAGCAGCGTATCGAGAATCGGGTCGATCCCCGGATCTTTCCGCGAGCGGGCCATCATCAGGCCCCCCGCCCGATAGTGGAGAAAACACGGATCGTCGAGCCGCAGCAGCGCCCCGACGACGGCGTTGTTCTCGTGCCCCGCGCTCGAGATGGTGTAGAACCCTTCGTTGAGCCGCTTCATCTCCCGCGCCGCGACGTCGAGCAGCCGGCTGCTGAGCTGGTCCTCGAAGAGATCCCGCGCCGCTCGCGCCGTCAACCGCGTCGATGGGGTGAGCGTCGTCGTGTCGGGCAGGCGCGGCCCGTAGAGCGTCGCGCCTGCCAGGTAGTCGCTTAGCCGCTCCTGCACGATCTCGACCCTGGTCCTGGCCATACTCCCCTTCATCGACGGGTCCTTCCCTGGGTTGGATTGGATGGATTGGAAGGGCTGGCGGCCCGTGGACGCAGACTGATCAGGTTGGCGAAGAGTTTGTAGGCCCCTCCGACCCCCGCCGGGAGCTGTCGATAGAAGGCGTAGCCCGCGTAGGTGAAGATCCCCCGTCCATACTCCGCCTGCAACATTCCGCCCCGTTGGGGCGGCTGCCCCCGGTCGTGGCATTCGAGCAGCGGGATGTAGCGTGGGTCCCATTCCCGCCACCACTTCGAGCCCCGCTCCTCGACCCATCCGTCAAAGTCTGCCGCCGTAATCCGATTGGGCCCGGCGAAGAGCGGGTGGTTCGGCTGCAGCATCGTCACCACCGACTCCTCCTCCGAGACCTCTTCCGGATTCCGCCCCATCTGATAGGGAAAAGGGCCGTAGGGAATCTCGTCGAACTCCGGCGTCTGATACTGCCAGATCAGGTTGCCGCCACGCTCCGCGTATTCGAGCAGGCGCCGGTTATGGGCCTTGAGGTCGGGCCGCACCGCCGAGGCCCGAATCCCGATCAGGATCGCGTCATAGCCGTCGAGGGGGCTGTTGGCCAGGTCGGCCGCTCCGAGCAGGCTCACCCGGACCCCAATCTGACGGAGGGCGTCGGGCACGAGATCGCCAACGCCCATGACGTACCCGACGTGCAGGTTGGCTGGCACCCGCACCGCGATTCCCCGAATCTCCATCGCCGCCGCCCGGTAGAGCGGGCGCGGCTCCAGATCGGGATAGGCGATCGTCTGATACCCTTCCCGGTAGTCCCGGCCCGCG
>JBEIJP010000802.1:0-1734 GCA_040380245.1 Acidobacteriota bacterium
CCCGGCGATCGCCCACGCCGCCGGGTTGCCCCTGCCGACCATTGCCGACTGGGTCGAGATCAATCGCCGGGTCCCGCGACTGGTCGACGCGCTCCCGAATGGCCCCCACCCGACCGTCCGCGTCTTTCTGGCCGGCGGAGTGCCCGAGGTCATGCTCCACCTGCGCGAACTGGGTCTGCTCGATGGCCGCGCGCTGACGGCGGAGGCTGAGCCGCTCGACCGCGCGCTCGACCGGTGGCAGACGTCGGAGCGCCGTCGTCTCCTGCGTCAGCGGCTCTGGGATGAGGAGGGCATCGACCCCGACGACGTGATCATGCCGCCGGCGCGCGCCCGCCAACGCGGCCTGACGCCGACGGTCACCTTTCTCGGCGGAAACCTGGCGCCGGAGGGCGCGATCGTCAAGAGCACTGCCATCGATCCCTCGCTGCTCGATGACCAGGGCGTCTACCACCTGACCGGGCCCGCCCGTGTCTTCACCAGCGAGCGGGCGGCGATGGCGGCGATCAAGAGCCTCGGACCGGATCAGATTCGCCCCGGCGAGGTGATCGTCCTCCTCTGCCGAGGGCCGATGGGCACCGGGATGGAGGAGGTCTACCAGGTCACCTCGGCGCTGAAGTACCTCCCCCACGGGCGGAGCGTCGCCCTGCTGACCGATGCCCGCTTCTCCGGCGTCTCGACCGGCCCCTGCATCGGCCACATCGGACCCGAAGCCCTCGCCGGCGGTCCGATCGGAAAACTGCGGGACGGCGACACGATCCGCGTCGTCATCCATCCGCAGACTCTCGAAGGATCGATCGATCTTGTCCGCCCGGGAGTCGATGGGCAGATGGTCCCGGACGATGCGACGCTGGCTGCCCGGCGGCTGCGCGACGACCTGTCCGCCGATCCCGAACTGCCCGCCGACACGCGCCTCTGGGCCGCGTTGCAACGGGCGAGTGGAGGAACCTGGCGTGGCTGTGTCTACGATGTCGAGCGCATCCTGCGCCTCCTCGAGGCCGGCCGGCAGGCCCTCGGGGAATAGCCCTGCGCGAGGCCCCGAGTCCCCCTGGTCGGTGACGCTCTGGCTCAAACTGATCGCCGAAGGCGCTCGGCGGCGGTCGCCTCTGGCCCTCGACTCCAATCTGTGGTACTGAGTTGGCGGCTCGGAGGTCAAGCGAGTCGGGGAATTCAACTTCAGGAGGGCGACAAGGATGCGCAGACAGTTGGCAGGCCGAAACGGCTTTCGGATGGTCTTGATGGCGGGAGTCTGCCTTTGGGCAATGGGGGCGGCCGAGAGGGCCTGGGCGCAGGCGACGCCGGAGCAGCGCCATCTCCTCTCCGTCGTCCGAATCTGGGACCAGGCTCCCCACAACGCCTTCACCGACCTGGTGGAGGCCGACGGGACCCTCTACTGCGTCTTTCGGGAGGGGACGGGGCACGTTCCGGGAGCGGCGGGCACCAACGGCTCGATTCGCGTCATCGCTTCGTCCGATGGGCAGAACTGGCGCTCTGTCGCCTTGCTGATCGAGCCGGGCATCGATCTGCGCGACCCGAAGATCTCACGAATGCCGGATGGCCGCCTCCTGCTCCTCATCGGAGGATCGACCTACGAAGGCGAGCGCATCGTCCGCAACCGGACCCGCGTCTCCTTTGGAACGATCGCCGCCAACGGGAGCGTACAGTTCTCCGCGCCGACGCCGGTCGAGATCGACGCCGCCATTCCCGATGCCCGCAGCTCTCTCTGGCTGTGGCGCG
>JBEIJP010000803.1:0-1729 GCA_040380245.1 Acidobacteriota bacterium
CTCGTCCTTCGGCACGCGGGACGCGAGCAGCTGGTCGTTCGCGGTGGCGACGGCGTCACCGCCTACGACACGGCCGATGGGAAGTCGCTCTGGTTTGTCACCGGACTGAAGGGGTCTCCCATGCCCTCGCCCACCCTCGCCGGCGATCTGGTGGTCATCGGGGCGGATCAGAAAGAGGTCAGCATGGCGATTCGCCTCGGGGGGAGTGGCGATGTCACCGCCAGCCACGTCGTCTGGCGACCGGCCGATGCCACCGCCTACTTCAACTCCCCACTGGTCCACCAGGGGCTGGTCTACTTCGTCAGCAAGGCGGGCATCGCCTACTGTCTCGATCTCTCGACAGGCCAGGAGGTCTGGCGGCAGCGCCTCGGCGCGGGGGAGAGCTGGGCCTCGCCGCTCGCGGTTGGCGACCGGATCTATCTCTTCAATAACGAGGGGAAGACCTTTGTTCTCCGCGCCGGTCGGGTGTTTCAACAGCTGGCGGTCAACACGATCAGCGAGCTCGAGCGGATCTACGGCGTCGCCGCAGTCGATAACGCGCTCCTGCTGCGCTCTGGTCGGCGGCTGATCAGGCTGACCGAGTAGGGGCGGTCCTTGACGAATCCCCGGAATCGATTCCCACACGAGCTGACACCATGAAGATATTCAGGTTTTTGAATAGAAAGATCGCTGCTGTTTCGAAGAGGCGGCTGGTATTCCGAACTCTGACGCTGGCCCTCCTCTTGATCGTGGGTCTGCTGGTGTACCGATTCTATGTGAGGAGTTTCGCGCCAACCCGCGTCGCTTTCGTCAACTATCCGGAATTCAGTCTGGCAAGGATCGAGAAGTCGATTCCTTCCTCTTTTTTTATTCGTGTCGACAATCTGTCCTTGTCGGAGCTGCGAAAAGCCAGGTCGTATCCAGCCGTCTTTGTCTTCAGCCGCGGATTGCAGTTGTCGCCTGAACAGTTGCAGGAGTTGCAGAACGCCGGGTTTGCCGGAACTTCCATTGTCATGGAGGGGGCGACCAATCCGAACCAGGATGTGACCAACCTCAAGGGACGAGATCTGGACGCGATCTCTGACTATCTTCGCTTTGGCGGTAATCGGAATTACCGGAGCATGCTGGCGTACGTTCGGAAAGAGATCGATCGCAAGAGATTCTTTGTGCCAGAGCCGGAGTCTCCATTCGAGATCCCGCAGGATACCTTCTTCCATCTCGAGGAGGAGGCAATCTTCCGGGATTACGATGGATTTACGGATTATGTCCGTCGCAAAAGTCTCTTCAAGTCCTCCGCGCCAACGGTCGCATTGCTCACCAGTGTCCCGGGCCCCTTCAATGCCAATCGAGAGCACGTCGACGCCTTTATCCAGGAGTTGACAAAGCGGGACCTCAATGTGGTTCCAATCGCGGCAGCGACGAAGCGGCTCGAATTTCTTCAACGGGTCGAGCCGGACCTGGTGATCTCGATGCCACACGGCCGATTGACTCTCGGACAGGCGGCAGAGGCAGAGGCGTGGCTGCGGGCGCAAAATATCCCCATGTTGGTCCCGGTCTCTGTTTTTCAGGAGTACGACAAATGGTTGAAAGATAAGCAGGGGTTTGTCGGCGCCCTGGCTTCGATGAGTGTCGCACTCCCGGAGATTGACGGAGGAATCGTTCCATATGCCGTCATTGCGCAATATCGTAACGCGGAGGGCTTGCTCGAGTTCCGCGCGATCCCTGATCGGATGGCCAGGTACTGTGATGC
>JBEIJP010000804.1:0-1729 GCA_040380245.1 Acidobacteriota bacterium
CACAATTGATCTTCATTTCGATCGCGATTCTGATGAATACTCGGGAGGTGAAGATCTAGCGGAAGCGGCAAGAATTTGGGGAGCGGCTGACGAAGAATCCGGACGGTTCCCTCGAGCAGCCGCTCCCCGCAAAGAAGGATCAGGTTCCAGTCTGCCAGCTGTTCATATATTCGAGCATCTCCGGTGTGGGAGAGTCGATGGCGACATTCATCGCGGCAAGCTTGATCCGCGCGATCTCCAGGTCGACCTCCTCCGGAAGAAGATGGATTCGGGGCTCGAGCGCCCCCTGGTGGCGAACCAGGTACTCAACTGAGAGCGCTTGATTGGCAAAGCTCATGTCCATGACGCTGGCCGGGTGACCTTCGGCGGCGGCTAGATTGACTAGGCGTCCTTCTCCGAGCACCATAATTCCGCGACCGTCGGTCATTTGGTACTCTTCGACCCAGGGACGCACCGTCCGGACATCGGTCGACATCTCCCGCAACGCCGTCAGGTTGAGCTCGAGGTCAAAGTGGCCAGAGTTGCAGACAATCGCTCCATCGCGCATCTGAGCAAAGTGGGAACCATCGATGACGTGTCGGCTGCCAGTGACGGTGATGAAGATATCGCCGTGAGCGGCAGCCTCCTGCATCGTCATAACCCGGAAGCCATCCATGATCGCCTCGATGGCCTTGATTGGATGAATCTCGGTGACAATGACGTTCGCTCCCATTCCACGAGCCCGCATCGCGACGCCTTTGCCGCACCATCCATACCCGGCAACAACAACCGTCCGCCCGGCAAGGAGGATGTTGGTCGCACGAATGATGCCGTCGAGCGTACTCTGTCCAGTACCATAGCGGTTGTCGAAGAAGTGCTTGGTCTGGGCGTCATTGACCGCGATCGCGGGGAAGGTGAGCTTCCCATCCCGCGCCATCGCGCGTAGCCGGGTAATGCCGGTCGTCGTCTCTTCCGTCGTTCCGATGATCGAGGGCAGCAGATCAGGCCGCTCCTGAATCATCGTGGCGACGACATCCGACCCATCATCGATGATCAATTGGGGCTGGTGATCGAGCGCGATCGAGACATGCTTGACATAGGTCTCGATCGACTCTCCCTTGATGGCATAGACCGAGACACCATAGTGCTGCACGAGGGCGGCGGCGACGTCATCCTGAGTGCTCAGCGGGTTGGACGCGATCAGGACCGCGTCGGCGCCTCCGGCGCTGAGCGTGCGGGCCAGGTTGGCCGTTTCAGTGGTGACGTGGGCACAGGCGACCAGGCGAAGCCCAGCCAATGGCTTCTCCACCTCGAAGCGCTGCCGAATCGAACGCAGAACAGGCATGTCCCGTTCCGCCCACTCAATTCGGCGCTTGCCCTCATCGGCGAGAGAGAGGTCCTTGATGTCATACTTCATGAGCAGAGTTCTCCATTTTTCCGCGCAAGCGGATTAAAGTCCGGCATCCGAGCGGAGACGGTCAGCTTTGTTGGTCTGTTCCCAGCTGAAGGTCGCTTCGTGACGACCGAAGTGACCGTAGGCGGCCGTTTGTCGATAGATCGGGCGCCGGAGGTCGAGGGAGTCGATGATTCCCTTGGGAGTCAGATTGAAGTTGGCGCGAATGATCTCTGCCAGTTTCTCTTCGTCGATCTTGGCTGTTCCAGAACAGTCGACGTAGACAGAGACGGGCTCGGCAACGCCGATCGCGTAAGCCAGCTGAACCTGGCAACGACTGGCCAAACCGGCGGCGAC
>JBEIJP010000805.1:0-1728 GCA_040380245.1 Acidobacteriota bacterium
GAGGCGAAAGATCTGGACGTGGCGCACCTGGCCGGCCATGATCACCTGCGTCACTCCGTGACGTTGGAAGAAGCGGATCAGGCGGTTGAGCTGACCGACGCCCACCCATTCGAGCGTCGGCGCCAACGGCTCGATCGCCGGATCGGTCTCCTCGCGAATGGCGGCGACGACCAACTCCACACCCGCCGCCCGCGCCCCGTCGAGCACGAGAAAGGGGAACCGTCCATTGCCGGCGATCAGCCCGTAGCGCATCGACTCTCCTCTCACCGGGTCGTCACGCCTCGCGCCGACGCGTCTATAAAAGCGATCAGACGCTCAACCTCAGGCTGTCCCGCCAGCTCGGTCCGCATCCGCTCGACTGCCTGGCTCGTGTTGAGCCCGGCGTTGAGCAGCCAGCGAAAGGCCTGCTGGAGCGCCCGGATCGCCTCGGCCGAGAATCCCCTGCGGCGCAGCCCAACCGAATTGGCCCCGTAACATTTGGCCTCCGCGCCGTCTGTCCGCGCGTAGGGCAGCGCGTCCTTGACGATCTTGCTGAACCCGCCGACAAAGGCGTACGCCCCGATCCGGCAGAATTGGTGCACACCGACAAACGCTCCGATGATCGCGTCGTCTTCGACGACGACATGGCCCGCCAGCGAGGCGACATTGGCAAAGACATTCCGTGAGCCGACCTGGCAATCGTGGGCAATGTGGCATTGCGCCATGAGCAGGTTGTCATCGCCGACCCGGGTGACTCCCCCGCCGCCGACCGTTCCCCGGTTGATCGTCACATACTCCCGGATCGTATTGCGGCAGCCGATCACCAGGCGGGTCGGCTCCCCCTGGTACTTAAGATCCTGCGGGGCCTGGCCGAGGGAAGCGAAGGGGTAGATGCGCGTCCCAACGCCAATCTCGCAGGGTCCAGCCAGGACAACGTGGCCGGCCACCTCGACGTCATCGGCGAGGACGACGCCCTCCCCAATCAGCGAGTAGGGCCCGATCGAGACGCCAGTCCCCAGGCTCGCTCCCGCATGCACGATCGCTGTTGGATGTATCGTTGACATCTGTTCCTCAGGTGGGCAAAGGGAAGAGCCTCCCCCTCATTGCCGATGTTTATCGGCCAGCACGGAGGAGATCGTCGCTTCCGTCACCAGTTGGCCGTCGACAAAGGCCTCCGCCTTCAACTTGGCATAGCCCATGCGGTATTTGAGCACGGTCGCTTCGATGCGCAGCTGGTCCCCCGGCACAACGGGGCGACGGAAGCGTGCCTCCTCGATCCCGGTGAAATAGATCAGCTTGCTCTCTCGATCCGGCACCTCCCGAAAGAGGAGGACGGCTCCGGTTTGGGCCATCGCCTCGATGATCATGACGCCCGGGAAGACGGGCGCACCCGGGAAGTGCCCTTCAAAGACGGCCTCGTTGATCGAGATGTTCTTGATCGCCACGATCCGCTTGAGAGGCTCAAGCTCGATCACCCGGTCGATCAGGAGCATGGGATAGCGATGTGGCAGAATCGCCTGGATCTCCTTGATGTCCATTTGATATCCATTCTCTCTTCGTCTGGTCTGGCGCAGGGCAACCGCCCAGGGAGGAGGGGGCCCCTCCCGTCCCTGCCCAGGATGTCAAGTCTGGTCGCCGCCGGGAGTTGACCCGCCCGACGAGTCTGGCGCAAGCCGCTTCTCGACCCGCCGAAGCCGATCGTAGAGCTCGGGAAGCCGCGCGTAGAGCACCTGCGAACGGCGCCATTGC
>JBEIJP010000806.1:0-1725 GCA_040380245.1 Acidobacteriota bacterium
CTTCTACAGTCCAACCGGATGGAACTTCCACAAGATACGCCACATCGCGCAGATCAGCTTTAAGCGCCAGCGCTCCTTTTACAAAATCATTATCGCTCGCGCCGTCGGAGTAACCTAGTACCTGGAATCCATAATCTTCAAGAAGGGCTCGGCTGTCCTGCCCGTTGTAGTTATTGCTAATTTGCACTGCCATTTTCTTTATCCTTTTTTTTGTCTAAGACGTTGTTGCCTTCGGTGTTCCAATTATACACAAGCGGAGAGAGATTGCAAGCCTTTTTTTAAAGGGGCGACCGCAGCCGCCCTCGTGGTCTGCGTCCTGTAAGACTAGAAGGTCTTGGTGTCAATCGCGACAAGCCTCAGGCTCGTCTCAACGACGTCGCAGTCGGCAACTTCGCCGGCCAGGTCGTCCACGTCATCGGTGCACGCGCGATAGACCGGAAGCTCGTCGATGTCGACGGCCAGCATCGCGGCACGAGCGTCACAAAAGTCCAGATTCGAAATCAACGGAAAAGCCTCGCCTCGTATAGTAACAAAATCGATCATAAAGCCCTCTCCTTTCAAAAGAGGGGCGACCGCAGCCGCCCCTGTTGTATTACTACTCGATGACCCCGGCACCCAGGGTGGATGCGACAAAGCCCTTGTGCTTGAAAACGTTTGTCTTCCGAACACTCCCGTCGGGCAACGTCTCCTCGACCGATTCCCTGGTCGAGAAGGCGTAGAGCGGGTTCACGCCATACGCGACCATCTCCCGCTCAAGGTGGGGCATCAAAAACGGTGCCCCACCGATCATCGCGAAGTAGCTCAAGCCATCTCGATCAAGGAGCCGCTCCTGCTCGCTCTTGGACAGAGAGCGGAAGTGCTCGGCCAGGATCGCGAGCGCGGCGAGCGCAAGCTCGTCCGCACGCTTCCAGATCTCGCCCTTCTCCGGAAGCTCGTCGAACGTAAGCAGGGCAACGATATCGGCCCGCTCTTCTGGTGTCGGATCAAAGACCCCGGCGGCAAGCTGCTCTGGCGTGGCGGGGTGCTGGGTCATGTTGACGATCATTCTGTCGTTCACTTCGGCCTCCTTTTCGTGGTGGTGGGCGGGACGGCCCGCCCGTCTGTGTGATGGCGCCCCCTACCTTTCCACGCTCCAGTTCTTCTGTTGCTTGGGCGACACGGCCCAGGCAGTCGGCAAATCCCCGCAGGCAGTATCCCACGTGACCTGGAGGTACCGTCCGTCAGCGAGCAGGTACTCGTCTCGATAAGCCGATCCTGAGACCCGCCCGTTCTCCGTCGTCAGCAGCCGCGCTCCGGGCTGCTGGATCAAATAGATGATGTTTTCTTGCGTTACTTTGGTCATATCTTCCTCTCTTTTCTTTTTGGGCACCATCGCCCTTTGATGTTCTGAGTATATGCAAAACAGGGTATGTTGTCAAGAGTTATTTTCCGGACGTGCAAAAAAATCGTACATTGGAACACCCGCCTCTCTGTGCGTCCCATTGCTCTCCGCTTCCAGCCCCAACCCCTGAATGGCGAACCAAGCCGCCATAGGGTCTCTGGTGACGTACACACCCCGCCCTCCTACCCCGCGCAGCCACTCCCAGCCACGCTCCCGCATCTCGATCCGCCGCCGATAGCCCACACCATCCAACATCCAGGCATAGCACGCCTCGCTGCCGACGATATCAACCTGCTCCCAGATCGTCATCTTCCTCCTCCCGCTGCCTCTCGGCAACGTACTCC
>JBEIJP010000807.1:0-1722 GCA_040380245.1 Acidobacteriota bacterium
GTCGCTTATTCCGGCGGGGTCGACAGTGCCTACCTTGCCTGGCTGGCCGCGAGCGAACTCGGAGACCGGGCTCTCGCCGTGACCGGAGAGAGTCCGAGCTACCCCGATTTCCAGCGGCAGGACGCGCTGGCGGTCGTCAAAAAGTTCGATATGCGTCACGAGTTCATCGTCACCGAAGAGATTGACGATCCCAATTACCAGGCCAATCCCGTCAACCGTTGCTATTTTTGCAAGCACGAACTCTTCTCACGACTGAGCAGGCTGGCGAGTGAGCGCGGCTTCGCCTGGGTCTGCGACGGAAACAACGCCGACGATGCCGGCGACTATCGCCCCGGACGACAGGCGGCGCATGAGCTCGAAGTTCGGAGTCCGCTTCTCGAAACGGGGCTAACCAAGGCAGAGATCCGTATCCTGTCACGCCGGGTCGAACTGCCGGTCTGGGACCGGCCGGCTTCGGCCTGCCTCTCGTCGCGCATTCCTTATGGCATGCCGGTGACGATCGAAAAGCTCTCGAAGATCGAGCGGGGCGAAGCGGTTCTTCGCGCCAACGGCTTCCAGCAGATGCGCGTCCGCCACCACGGTGATCTGGCGCGGATCGAGATCTCACCGGAGGAGATGCCGCGTGCCCTGACTATGGAGATGACACGCCGTCTGACCGAGCAGTTTCGCGAGCTTGGCTTCAAGTATGTGACCCTCGATCTGCAGGGATACCGAACCGGCTCCCTCAACGAATCACTACCATCACTACCTGCTGGCATCTGACCAACCGATAGAGACAGGAAGAAGACGCGGGGTCGACTGCGCGCTGCCTTCAGGGCGCTCCTCGCCCCGTGCATTCCTGTAAACATTGGGTGGCAATTACCACGACCAGCATTCTGACTCAAAATATTGAATAATCCGAGGAGTTATCCATGTCCGCCTATGTGTCAGCCTATGTCGACGATATTCGGGTGATCAGGGAAGAGAACCCTTTCGAGTCGATGATGTCTCGTTTCGACCACGCCGCACGACTGCTCAACCTGGATCCGGATCTCTACAAGGTGCTGCGCGTTCCGAACCGTGAATTCACCGTCTACATTCCAGTCTTCAGGGACAGTGGAAGTATCGAGGTCTTCACCGGCTACCGTGTGCAGCACAACTTCGCGCGCGGGCCGGCGAAGGGAGGGATCCGGTTTGCGCCGGACGTTTCGCTGGACGAGGTTCGGGCTCTCGCAGCGTGGATGACCTGGAAATGCGCGATTCTCAATATTCCATTTGGTGGCGCCAAGGGTGGGATCATCTGTGATCCTAACAACATGTCGAAATCGGAGTTGGAGCGGCTGACACGCCGTTACACCGCCGAGCTGATCGACGTCATCGGACCGGAGCGGGATGTGCAGGCGCCAGACCTGAACACCAACGAGCAGACCATGGCCTGGATCATGGACACCTACTCGATGCATGCCCGCCACACGGTGACGGCGGTCGTCACCGGCAAGCCGATCGACCTCTCTGGTTCACGCGGAAGGCACGAGGCAACGGGGCGTGGACTGATGATTGTCGTCAATGAAGCGATCAAGAAAATCGGTCTCAACATCTCCGACTCACGGGTCGTCATTCAGGGATCGGGCAACGTCGGCGGGATCGCGGCCGGGTTGATGCACGAGGCCGGATACAGGATCATTGCGATCTCTGATATTCACGGTGGAATCTATAACGAGCGTGGCCTGAACATCCCGGAGA
>JBEIJP010000808.1:0-1721 GCA_040380245.1 Acidobacteriota bacterium
GCTCTCCGCGCAGGTCTCCTCGAAGCGCCGGATCCGCAGCATCGCCCGGTAACCGTCGAGCAGCAGGCCCCGCGTTGAGCCCGTTGCCGTGGTCAGGTCGGTCGGCTCGGTCATGGCGTCTTCTCCTCTCCCGGCGCTGGCGCGGCGCCGGGGCGGGGAAGCGCCTCTTCCAGGGTCGAGAGATCCCCCTCGGGCAGCCCCAGCTCGCGTGCCTTGAGCAGTCGGCGCATGATCTTCCCGCTGCGCGTCCGGGGGAGGGTCGCGACGATCTCCAGCTCCTTCGGCGCGATCGTCGCACCGAGCCGTTGACGGGCGTGCCCGACGATCTCCCGCCGCAGCGGCTCCGAGGCGACGTGTCCGGCGCGCAAGGTGACAAAGGCCTTGATCACCTCGTGGGACACCGGATCGGGCTTGCCGATCACCGCCGCCTCGGCGACGGCGGGGTGTTCGAGCAGGACGCTCTCGACCTCGAAGGGGCCCACCAGGTGGCCAGCGGTCTTGATGACATCGTCCTTGCGGCCGATGAACCAGAAGTAGCCCGCTTCGTCGCGCCGCGCCAGATCCCCCGTCAGGTAGAGATCTCCGGCAAAGCATTGCCGGTAGCGCTCCTCCTCGCCGAGGTACCCGCGGAACATCGAGGGCCAGCCGCTCCGCAGGGCTAGCTCTCCCTCGGCGTTCGGCTGGTCGAGAATCCGGACCGTGCCATCCTCGGCGCGTTCGACGATCGAGGCCTCGATCCCCGGCAGGGGCCGGCCCATCGAGCCTGGATGGACATCGAGCGAGGCCAGATTGGCGATCATGATCCCGCCGGTCTCGGTCTGCCACCAGTTGTCGTGGAAGGGCTCGCCGAAGGCCTCGTGGCTCCAGCGAACCACTTCCGGATTGAGCGGCTCCCCGACGCTTGCCAGAAACCGGAGCGAGGAGAGGTCGTAGCGGCGCGCGACCTCTGTCCCCGCCTTCATCAACAGGCGAATCGCCGTCGGGGCCGTGTACCAGACCGTCACCTTCTCCGTGGCGATCGTGCGGTACCAGCGGTCGACATCGAACTCCGCCTCGTCGACCAGCATCGTCACCCCGTTGGTGAGCGGCGAGATGATCCCGTAGGCCGTCCCCGTCACCCAGCCTGGATCGGCTGTGCACCAGTAGATATCGCCGTCCTGCAGGTCCAGCGCGTAGCGCCCGGTGACGTGCTGGGCGACGACCGCCTCGTGGACGTGCACCGCCGCCTTCGGTCGGCCGGTCGTGCCACTCGTGAAGTGGAGAAACGCCGGATCCTCCGGATGGGTCGGGCCGATCTGGTACTGCCCGCTCACCTCGTACATCAGGGTATGGTAGTCAATCGTCCCTGGGACATCGGTCGGCTGGTGGTCCTCCCCGACCAGCAGGATCCACTCGACCGAGGTCAGTTGTTCGCGGATCGGCGCGATCTTGCGTCGGTAGAGCGACTCGGTCGTCACCAGCCCCTTCGGCGTTCCGATCGCCGCTCGCGCGAGGATCGGCTCGGGGCCGAAGGCGGAGAAGAGGGGGCAGAAGACCGCCCGGTGTTTGAGCGTCCCCAGCGCGGCGATGTAGAGCTCCGGCACCCGACCGAGCAGCGAAAAGACCCGATCTCCCTTCGTCACGCCAAGCTTCTCCAGGACGTTGGCGAAGTGGTTGGTCAGGCCGCGCAGCTGCGTGTAGGTGTAGTCCCGGCTCTCCCCGTGCCGCCCGAGCCAGCGCAA
>JBEIJP010000809.1:0-1714 GCA_040380245.1 Acidobacteriota bacterium
CCGCGCCGAGCAAATCGGGGCGGGAAGGCGCGTCGGCGAAGAGCGCGGCGTCGTTGGGGACGGCCGGGTAGCGGAGCGGCTCGCGGAACCACGCGGCGAGTTCGCGGGCGATCCCGAGGTGGGAGAGGCAATCGGGGCGGTTGGGCGTGATCTCGATGTCGAAGACCACGTCGCCGGCGGGCAGCACCTCGTTGATCGGGCGGCCAAGCTCGGGACGGTCGCTGAGGATGAGCAGGCCCGAGTGGTCCTCGCCCACGCCCAGCTCACGGCCGGAGCACATCATGCCGTCGGACGCGTGACCGCGGATCTTGGATTGCTTGATGACGAAATCGCCCGGAAGGACTGCGCCCGGGAGCGCGACCGGCACGCGATCGCCCACCGTATAGTTCTGGGCGCCGCACACGATCGTCTTCACCCCGTGGGCGGGGCCGACGTCGACGGTGCAGACGGAGAGCTTGTCGGCGTTCGGGTGGCGATCGCGCGTCAGCACCTCGCCGACGAAGACGGACGACAAGACGGGGGCGCCGGTCGTGTGGACCGCCTCGACCTCGAAGCCGAGGAACGTGATGGCGCGGGAGATTTCGTCGGCGGAACGGCCGGCGAGGTTGACGTACGTCTGGAGCCAGTTGCGGGAGACTTTCACGGCAGGAAGGAGGTTCGCGGAGGCGGAGCGGGGGCGGGAGGAGCGGAGACCGCGTCAGGCGAACTGCCGCAGGAAGCGCAGATCGTTCTGGTAGAAGTAGCGGATGTCATCGATCCCGTAGAGCAGCATGGCGAGACGCTCGAGACCCATCCCCGTATCAACGCTCTTGAATGGCAGTTCGGTCCGCCGACCATCTGCGTGCTGTTCGTACTGCATAAAGACAAGGTTCCAAATCTCAAGCCAACGCGGGCACTGTTCAGAGTGATCGGGGGTACACGTCGAACCACAGGAGAGCTCAGCGCCGCGATCAAAGTGAATCTCCGAACATGGGCCGCACGGTCCGGTCTCGGCCATGCGCCAGAAGTTGGCATCGTCACCCTTCTCTACGTTCCCCCAGCGAGCGAGGCGTTCCGCGGGGAGGCCAATCTCGTCCCGCCAGATCGCCGCTGCCTCTTCGTCATCGGAATAGATCGTCGCGGCGAGCCGGTCGGCTGGGATGCCGAGCTCTACCGTCAAGAACTCCCACGCCCAGAGGATCGCGTCACGTTTGAAGTAATCGCCGAACGACCAGCTCCCGAGCATCTCAAAGAGGGTGTGGTGCCGAGGCGTGCGCCCAACCTCCTCAAAGTCGTTGTGCTTCCCCGCCACCCGAAGGCAGCGCTGATAGTCAACCGCTCGGGTGTACGAGCGCGTCTCCGCACCACTGAACAGCTCTTTGAACTGGACCATCCCAGAGTTCGTGAAGAGGAGAGTGGCATCTCCTGCAGGGAGAAGCGAGGCGCTCGGCACGGCGGCGTGCCCGCGAGCCTCAAAAAAGGCGATGAATCGCGACCGCAGTTCGGCGGCGCCATATGAAGGAATCCGTGGGTCTCGCTTCATGAACCGAGCGTAGCAGAGGGATCCACGAGCTCCGTCGCCCTCAGGGCTGCCGACCACGCTCCCAGCCGCTCGCGATGCGGGCCGCGAGTCGCTCAACGATCAGTGCGCCGACCAGCGGGGCGGGCCATGCCACACCACCGATTGGGATCAGCCCACCAAGAACTCGCTCGCCGAGGAGTTGTCCGAGCAACG
>JBEIJP010000810.1:0-1712 GCA_040380245.1 Acidobacteriota bacterium
CCCCACGACCTGTTTGATCGACTGGCAGCGAAGGAAGGCCTCCCGGGTCAGACGGATCAGCGGGTGCGTCGCCGGAAAGGAGTCGGCGAGGGGCCTCCCCCGCAGCTGACCTGCTCCCTTTCCCAGTAACCGCTCGGCTTCCGGGCTTGCCAGGAGCACCCGCTGCTCCCGGTCGAGCAGCAGAATCCGCTCGCTGAGATTTCGCACCACCAGCTGCATCTGGTCGCGAATCGTCTCGACCTCGCTCCGATTGCCGGCAAAACGGCGCCCCAGCTCCTGCAGCCGCTGCGTCAGCGACTGCATGTCGCCGGTCCCCGCATAGCCCCCTCCCTGCGTCGCGCTCGCCGCCTCGAGCTGCTCGATGCTCTGCATCACCTCCCGCAGGGGCCACAGGACGAGGTTGGAGGAGAGCATCGCCACCAGCAGGGCGAGCATGATCATGATCAGGCTGAAGAGAAGGCTCAGTTGAATCGTCGGGGAGAGCTGTTGCCGAATCGATGCCGTCGAGAGCCCCGCCACCACCTCTGCAAAGGGCTTCTCTCCCATTCGCAGCGGAATCCCGATCTCGTAGATGGCGTCCTCACGGAAGATCTGCCACAGCTGCGTCGTCCAGGAGGCTTCGACCAGGCTGGCGTATCGACGGACTCGCGAACGGGAGGCACCCTCCGCGGTCGAAGCGCGAAGACTCGACTCGTCCCGCGGCCCGGCAGGAAAGACCCCTCGGGGGTTGGATTGGGCGATGACCTCTCCATCCAGCAGGACGATCGCACAGTAGACGACCTCTGATTTCCCATTTGTGCTCGATTGGATCAGTGAGCGAACCGTCTCATCCAATCCGATCGCCACCTTCGGATCTTCGAGAGGCCGGTTGAAGATGGCCTGTTGGGAGAGTTGAAACAGTTGATCGAGCAGCAGTGACTCGATCAAACTCCCTCTGGATCGCAGCTCCGTCTGTAATGATCGGGCGGTGTTGAAGAGCAACAGGACGCTCGTCACCAGAATGATCAAGCACAATAATACAGCCAGATGACGTGTCCGAACGCTCGGTTCCCATCGCATGGTCTATGTCGGCTCCTCGAAATCAACGCTCTCCTCTCTGTCTGGGGGGAGTCTCTCCCCTAGTCCAAAATGGAGAAAGGATCTCTCTGCTGACTCGATGCCAGCAAAGTGAGATGAGCGGCGTCTTCCCACGAGAGACACCTGAACAACAGAATCATCCGTGGATCCATGCCTGCCGGGCCTACCGGATTAGGTCAAGCGATTGATCCGCTCAAGGGGCAATTCGGAAGAGGAGGAAGATAGATTGTCTGGGGCACTATCTGTCGGGGATGATAGCAAAAGTGGGGCCGGCTGTGTTCAATGGAGCCATTCAACAAGAAGGCCCCATCTCGATCCGTCCGCCTCGCAATTCTCTCCCCGATCGTTGATCGTCACCCAGGATCCAAAGGTCTTGGGCTGATTTGAATGAGCTCTGACCTGGCTGGAACGGTCTGCAATCTCGTCGGTCTCTAAAGGACAAGGTCTGGAGTCAGTTGCCTGCCACAGTTGTCAACGCAACCTGCCCACCACCTGCCCACCACCTGCCCACCCTCTGCCCACCATCTGCCCACCACCGGCCCACCACCTGCCTGAACCAGTTCAAACTCGAAGGACAGATTTGAACGGAGGAGACTCGGTCTTCCCAAGCCTCATCTCGCCAGTGTTTTGACGGC
>JBEIJP010000811.1:0-1701 GCA_040380245.1 Acidobacteriota bacterium
GGCATGCAGGATCGTCCCTGGCTGAAGCATTACGATTACTGGGTTCCCGCCGAGATCAATCCCCCCCGCCAACCGCTCTACCAGATTCTGCAGATCGCGTCGACCCATTTCCGGGAACGACCGGCGGTCGCCTTCGGGGGGCGGCAGTGGACCTACCGGGAGATCAAGACCGACGTCGACCGCCTGGCCAGCGCGCTGGCCGGGCTCGGGATCGTCAAAGGCGATCGGGTCGGGATCATGCTCCCCAACTGCCCGCAGTACCTGATCAGCTTCTTCGCCATTGTTCGTCTGGGAGCGATCGTCACCAACATCAACCCGATCTACACGCCGCGGGAAGTGAGCATGGTCGCGCAGGATGCCGGATTGCGCGCGATCATCGTCCTCGACCTGATGGCGCCGACGGTCTTCGCCATCCGCGAGCAGACATCGCTGGAGACGGTCATCACCACCAGCCTCGCCGACTATTCGGCCACACCGCCTCCGGCCCCCCCGGAGGAGGCCCCGGGAACCCGCTCCCTGCGCTCGTTGATCGAGAACGCCGTTGGCGATCCTCCGAGTGGAATTGCGATCGATCCCGAGGAGGATGTCGCTGTCCTCCAGTACACGGGGGGGACCACCGGCGTCCCGAAGGGGGCCATGCTGACCCACTTCAACCTCTTCGCCAATGTGATCCAGTCGCACGTCTGGGGGCAGGAGTTGACGGAGCGCGGGGGAGAGCGCTACCTGATGGTCATCCCCTACTTCCACATCTACGGGCAGACCGTTGGACTGCTCCTCGGGACGTGGACCGGAGCCATGCAGATCCCGATTCCAAAGTTCGACCCCAACCTCCTGATCGAGGCCATGCGCGCCTACCGGCCCACCTACTTCCCGGGAGTGCCCACCCTCTACATCTCGCTCTTGAACCATCCGGAGGCTCGGACCTGTGGATTGGATGGGGTCAAGCGCTTCAACAGCGGATCCGCTCCACTCCCGATCGAAGTGCTCGAGCAGTTCGAGACGCTCAGCGGGGGCACCCTCTGCGAAGGGTACGGCTTGACGGAGGCGTCTCCGACGACCCACTCGACGCCCACCCTCGCCCGGCGCAAACCGGGCAGCATCGGCCTTCCCTTTCCATCGACCGAATGCCGCATCGTCGACCTCGACACAGGGCTCCAGGACCTTCCCATCGGCGAAGATGGCGAGCTCTGCATCCGGGGACCACAGGTGATGAAAGGCTACTGGAATCGTCCCGAGGAGACGGCCATCGCCCTGCGCGACGGCTGGCTCTATACCGGCGATATCGCGCGAATGGACGAAGAAGGCTATTTTCGCATCATCCAGCGCAAAAAGGACATGATCATCGTCAGCGGCTTCAACGTCTACCCGAATGAGGTCGAAGATGTCCTCTTCACCCACCCGGCCATCCTCGAAGCGGCTGTCATCGGCGTGCCGGATGGCTACCGGGGGGAAGCCGTCAAAGCGTTTGTGGTGCTGCGTCCTGGGATGGAGTTGACCCGCGAGGCCCTTGTCGAATTCTGCGAAACGGGCCTCGCCCGCTACAAGGTCCCCTCCCACATCGAATTCCTCCCCCAACTCCCCAAGAGCGCGGTCGGCAAGGTCCTGCGCCGCGAACTGCGCAATCTACCGTAAAAAGAACCACCAACACAGAGGAAAACCTGCATGTCGAGCAATCAACCATCGCCCTCCAGCCCCACCCCC
>JBEIJP010000812.1:0-1700 GCA_040380245.1 Acidobacteriota bacterium
CAGTGCGGCCGCAAAAATGGCACGGCAAAGCGCGCTAGCACTGTGCATTCCCACTGATAGAGAAGCTTCTTTTTTCCAACCATGCTCTGTACATGAAGTTTCTTTTCATCAGTTATCATCAGGCCAGCCGGAGGAGAAGCTGGCATCCCGGTTCTGGCCGAAGAAGCGCGGACCTCGGTCGAGTAACGCGCGACCACCCGCGCCCGGGTCGAATCGAGCACCTCGAAGGAGGGCCCCCCTGTCCATGGCACCGGTGCCTCCCGGCCCAGCCCGAAGGCAAGGGAATCGCCTGGATCGAGCTCCACCGACACCACCGAGAGGGAGCCCGGGGAAGGACTCGGTTCAGTCGATCGCACGGGCAGCTGAAACGGCTCGATCAGGCCCTGTGACGCTCGATCGAACGCGATCAGCGTTCCCCCCGCCTCGACAAAATCGACCAGGGCTGGCCACGCCTCCCGGTCCAATCCAGCCCCACCCGGCGACAACTCGGAGCTGGGGAGAAGAATCACGTCGTAGCGCGTCCGCAACTTCCCGGCCCGTACCTCCTTCGTGGCCAGCCGGGTGTATTCAAACCGGTACTGATCGAAGACCCAGCGAGTCCATCCCTCCTCGAGCGAAGGCTCGTCGGGAGAGTAGAGCCCGACCTTGACCTCGCCACTCGAGCGAACGCGCCCCTGTAGAACCATCGCGGGGGGCTCGGGTCGTCGACTGACCTCGATGGGTCTGGCCACTGCCGTCACCTCGACCTGCAGCAGCGTGGGCAGCCAGCCTCGACCGACCTTGACTCCTCTCGAAGAGCGCTCTCCCCCGAGAAGCAGCTCGGCGTATCCGCCATTCCGCTGACGCAACGGCACGAGGTGCGTTCCGGCTGGGTAGATCCGCCCATCGACCGTGCAGGCCTGATCCGTCCGAAAGACCTCGACGCCTCCCCGTTTGAGGAGCGCGAGGATCCGGTCGAGCCCTTCGGTACGATAATAGTATCTGACCTCGGAACTGGAAGAGGGCTCCTGCGCGACCTCGTTGACCAGCGCCGCTGACTGCTCGTGCTGCTCCTCCTCATTGCCGGAGACCGTCTCCAGCTCGGCGGAGAGGCGGGTCACCGCGTCTCGCAGCGAGTCCGGCAGAGGGGGCTCAGGCAGCAGATAGGCCCAGGGGCTCGCGGCCGCCCGGTCGGCTGCTGGCTCCCGTGCAAGCGGCGGCCGCTTTCGTGCGAGTTGGTCGAGCGCGGACCAGAGAGGACCTCCCGCGTCTCCCTCGACTGTTCCGATCGCCAGACGCTGGTACCGAATCCCCTGGACGCGGGCATAGCGCGCGGCCGCCCCGTCGTCCAGCCCAGCCAGGCGGCTCCCCTCACTGGACGAGCGGAGATCGAACCAGGCTTGCGGGTGCCAGGCGGCGAGGACTCGATTGACCACCAGCCCGGTCTCCACCTGGGTCAGGAGATCCCAGTCGTCGGCGAGACGCGCCCCGAGGTAGGGATGGAGGCCAACCCGCTCCCCTGCCCGACCTTCCTCCGCCTCTCCCGTTCGCGCCAATCGGTCCAGGCCGTCGGGATTGATCGAGGGGACGAGGACCAGGACCACCTCGTCCAGAATCCGCGCCGTGTCGGGTGCGGCAGAGGTCGCCAGGCGTTCGACCAGCCGCAGTGACTCCCGAAGATCCGCGCCATTCTCCCCCCCTGCCGTCACCACCACGATCGC
>JBEIJP010000813.1:0-1690 GCA_040380245.1 Acidobacteriota bacterium
CCGCCCCTTGCCGAACGGCAGCTGGTAGTTCCAGCCAATCGTCAGCCGATGCCGAATATCGAAGGGGGAGTTGCCGCGATCCGCCCAGCGGTTGCGCGGATCCTGCGGCAGCGGTCCGTCGGCGCCGCCACCAAAGTTCTGCCCGACGGTGTCGATCGAGTGGCCCCAGGTAGAGGCCAGAAGGCCGCTCAACCCCTGCGTCAACCGCTTCTCGGCGCTGAACTGGAAGGCGTGATAGGCGGCGAGCCCGTCGGAGACGGCCCAGGTCACGTCGGCCAGCGACGGTCGCACCCCAAAGAAGGGACGTCGGTTGTTGACCGCTCCCGCCCCGGGGATCGCCTGGTTGAGGTTGTAGCTCGTGTCGAGATGGCGCCCAAGGTTGCCGACGTACGAGGCCTTGAGCAGGATCGAGGACGCCAGCTCCTGCTCGACCGTCAGGTTGAACTGCATCGCATATCCCGGCTGATAGTTCGGATCGACGCCGATGACGCTGCCGCTCGGATTGTCGGCGCTGGCCAGATTGAGCGCCGGCAAGGTCGGAAAGCCGTCACTCACCCGCCGCGTCACAAAGAAGTTGCCCGGCGAGAAACTGTAGATCGGCCCGAACGGAACGTGGCGCATCAGGCGCAACGCGTTGCCGCCGTGACCCGCCGTATTCCAGAAGATCCCCGCTCCGCCGCGCACCACCGTCTTGTCGGCCGCCTGGTAGGCAAAACCGAGGCGCGGCGCGAACCCCTTCTTGAAGGTGTTGACCCCGGCGGTCTTCCCCACTCCGTTCCGGCCGGCAACCAGGACCGTCGCCGTCTTCGGATCGAAGTTCGCCCAGCGGTTGGCCACCTCGCTGAATGGCGTGTCGATCTCGTACCGCAGGCCCAGATTGAGGGTCAGCCGCTGCGTCGCCCGCCAGTCATCGGCAATGTAGGTGCTGTACTCCGTCCCCCGAATGCCCACCCACGCCAGCAGGTAGTCCTGCTCGATCAGACTTGGCGCGCCCAGCAGGAAGGACGCCATGACGTGACCACCAGCGTTGTTGGCCGGATTGTTGGTGATGTTCGGCGCAAAGTTGAACCGCCCGTTGCCACGGTTGGTCTGGTACTCGGTCAGATGGCGACGACGAACGTCAAAGCCCGTCTTGATCGTGTGCGCGCTGCTGCTGTAGGTCAGGTTGGCAACGCCCTGGAAGATATTCTGTCGACGCAGGATGGGCAGCGAGCGACTGTGTCCAATGCCCGTGTAACCAGCCGGACTGATGATCGGCAGCGCGTCCTGCAGATCCTGCTGATTCGCGTTCGGAATGCCAAGTTTGTTGGCCAGCCGATCCCCGGGGCTGACATCCGCCTGGATAAAGTCGAGGTGGAACCGGGCGTAGCCCGCCCGCACATCCAGCATCAACCGCGGCGAAATGACGTGTACCCAGTTGAGCACCGCATGCTGCGCGGTGAGAGCGGAAGTCCCCGCAAAGGTGTCCTCGTTGCCAATCCCGACCGCCTTGCCAACCCCTGCCAAACTGACCGCCGGGAAGGTATACGGATTGGTCGTCGCCGTCTTCGACCAGGAATAGCGGCCAAAGAAGGTGTTGCGATCGCTATGGTTGTGATCGACGCGGACATCGAACTGATCCCAGTTCTGTTTCCGCACCGGCGTCGTCACCAGGTTGTTCGCCAACCCCGAGGTCGTCGGCAGCGGATAG
>JBEIJP010000814.1:0-1687 GCA_040380245.1 Acidobacteriota bacterium
GTCAGCGTGCTGGGTGAATCGGAGGCGGTCGCCGACTGGAAGCTCTATGTCGACCTGCCGCGGAACGTCGCGGCGGTGACCTCGGAGGATCTCCAACGGGTCGTTCGCACCTATTTTGTCGAAGATCAGCGGACAGTCGGATACTTTATTCCGAAGGAAGAGCGACAAGCATCATGACGCAGGACCATTCCTTTGCCTCGCGCACACGGCGCTACACGTTGTCGAACGGGACCCGGCTGCTGGTCCTCGAGAACCATGCCAACCCGACCGTCTCCGTCTCGGGCACTTTTCTGGCGGGCGAGATCTTCAACCCTCCTGGGAAGGATGGATTGGGCAGCTTGACGGCGACGATGCTCAACAAGGGCACGGCGACACGCGGCAAGCTGGAGATCGCCGAGGAGCTCGAATCGGCTGGGGCGCGCCTGAGCCTCTCCTCGAACACCTTCACCGTCTCGATCAGCGGGCAATCGCTGAGCAGCGACCTGGGGCTGATCCTGCGGACGCTGAGTGAGGAGATGCGGCAGCCCGCCTTTCCCGCCGAGGAGCTGGAGAAGCTGAAGCAGCGGGTCATCGCCGGGATTCGCGAAGATCAGGACGAGACGCGAGTGCGCGCCTACGAGCGCATGACACAGCTCGTCTTCCCTCCCCGCCATCCTTTTCACCGACCGGATGGCGAGCAGTTGATCCGCGAGATCGAATCGATCGGGGTCGAGGATCTCCGCCGCTTCTACGAGACCCACTACGGAACCGGGTCGCTCATCCTGGCGATCGTCGGGGATGTGCAGGCGGAGGCGGTCCGCGATCAGGTCGACGGCGCGTTCGGAGGATGGCGCGGCGCCCCGCCCGCCAGCTACGAGCTGCCCTTGACGGAGTTGAGTCATCAACCGCACCGCGAATCGATCCTCATGCGGGACAAGGCCAACTGCGACATCGTCATGGGCCACGCCTCGCGTCTGCGGCGGGCCAATCCAGACTACCTCGCGGCGATGATTGCCAACCGGGCGCTCGGTCAATCGACGATCTCCTCCCGGCTCGGACTCGTCCTGCGGGATGAGATGGGTCTGACCTACGGCATCAACTCCAGCTTCAGTGAATCGGGAATCGCCGATGGCCCCTTTACGATCGGCGTTACCGTCTCGCCGGAGAACATCGACCTCGCGATCGAGACGACCCATCAAATTGTCGGGGAGTTCATCCGGGAAGGGATTCGCCCCTCGGAGCTGGAGGACGAGCAGTCCTCGATCGCGGGTGGCTTCATCGTCGGACTGGCCACCAACGGCGGCCTCGCCAGCCAACTCTCGAGCATCGAGCTCTATGGCCTGGGGGAGGACTACCTCGACCGCTTCCCGGGACTGGTCAAGGCGATGACGCGGGAGCAGGTCAACGCGGCGATCCAGACCTATTTTCATCCGGAAGTGGCGACGACGATCATCGCCGGAACCTTTTGATCGATCAGCATTACCATGAGACGGACACTCTATCTCGACTGCTTCTCCGGCATCAGCGGCAACATGTTCCTCGGCGCCCTGCTCGATCTTGGGCTCGACTTCGAGGCGCTCTCGCGGGAACTGACCCGACTGGGGATCGACGGCTTCCGACTGGAACGACAGCAGGTCGACCGCTGCGGGATCTCCTCCACCCATTTCGATGTCGTCCTCTCCCCCCATCGACACGAACACTCCCACGA
>JBEIJP010000815.1:0-1680 GCA_040380245.1 Acidobacteriota bacterium
GACGTACCAGATCGGGATGGCCGGGATCTGGTACCAGTGGATGTGGATCTTCTCGACGCCCTTCTTCTGGTTGCTCTCCCCCATCTTTCGCCGGATGCGCTACGTCACGACCGCTGACTTCTTCGAGGAGCGTTTCAGTAAGCCGTTGGGCTTTGCCTACTCCCTCTTTGCGCTCTACCTCTTTATGTTGTGGCAGGGAACGATCATCAAAGGCGCAGCGACGACGATCACCGCGATCACCGACCTGCCTGAGCCCTGGATCATCTGGGGGGTAACCGCGCTCTTCGTCCTCTTTGGGGTCGCGGGTGGGCTGGTGGCCACGGTCATGACCGACTTCATTCAAGGCATCTTCATTTTGATCCTCTCCTTCGCGTTGATCCCCTTTGGTCTGGAGGCGGTGGGAGGCTTCAGCGGACTGCATCAACTGCTGGCTGAACGCCCACAGATGTTCTCGTTGATCGCTCCCAAAGAGCTGACCCTCTTCACCGTCACCATGCTGGTTGTCAGTGGACTGGTCGGGATCGTCGCGCAGCCGCACCACATGGCGGTGGCCGGGAGCGGAAAGACCGAGATGAACTGTCGCGTCGGCTGGACCTACGGGAATTTCATCAAACGGCTCTGCACGATTGGCTGGGCGCTGGCTGGGCTCTTTGCGACAGCGCTGGTCGTTCAGGGGGCGCTCTCCGGACCAATGCTCGATTCGAAGCGTGAACTGGCCTTTGGCGCCATGGTCAAGCTGCTGCTGCCGCCCGGGCTGGTGGGGCTGATGATCGCGGCGATCATCGCCACGGTTATCGCCTCCTGTGCCTCGTTCATGATCGCGGGATCGGCCCTCTTTACGCGGAACCTCTATCAGCGATACTTGCGGCCGGACGGGGATGACGCCCACTACCTGCGGGTTGGCCGCCTCGTCTCGGCGGTGATCACCGTGGGCAGCCTTCTGATTGCGCTCTACATCCCGACCGTCATCTCCGCGACCATTCACTTCGTCGAGATTGTCGCCTTTGTCGGCGTACCGATGTGGGTCGGAATCATCTGGCAGCGCACCACCAGCTGGGGAGCCTGGGCTGGCATTCTCGTCGGAGCCAGCAGCTTCCTCGTCACCGGCCAACTCCTCGCCTGGCAGAAGGGGCCACAACTGCTCTTGTCTCTCAGCGTCGCCTTCGCCGCCACGATTCTGGTCAGCCTCTTCTCCCCTCCCGTTCCCGAGGAGAGGCTGCGCCGATTCTATGGATTGCTGCGCACACCAGTCGGGGAGGAGGAGAATCTTGCGCACTACGCGTCTCCTTCCTCTTCCGCTCCCGTCTCCAGATTGGCGGAGGAGGGCCATTCCCTCCTGATCGTCGACCTGCTCCAACTGCCGAGTCGATTCAGCTGGAAGCGTTACCGTCTCGACATGATTGGGTTCCTGCTCGCCTGGCTCTGGGTCGTCCTTCTTCTTCTTCTTGGCTACTGGGTCACGCAACTGGGAGCGTAAAGGAATGCGAATTCGCGGCAAGCTGACAACGGAAGAGACCGTCGACCTGACCATCACCGATGGTACGACCACAGCGATCGAGCCCGCCCGCCTTGGCCTCCCCTGTGATGCCGGCGCGGAGAGTCTCTATCTGCTACCGGGGTTCCTCGATCTGCAACTCAACGGCTACCTCGGCATCGACTTCAACGCCCCTTCGACCCGCC
>JBEIJP010000816.1:0-1678 GCA_040380245.1 Acidobacteriota bacterium
CCGGAGCTCTTCGCTGGCAAGGTGGAGTCTCGGTCGGATCTCTACAGCCTGGGAGCGACCATCTTCCATCTCCTGACGGGGCAGGATCCACAAGACAACCCGCTGTTGATCTTCGACTTCAACAAGAATCCACGTCCCCGTCAGATCAACCCGACCATCAGCGAAGAGATGGAGGAGCTGATCTGTCGATCGGTCGAGCACAAACCAGAGAACCGCTTTGAGTCGGCGCGGGAGTTCGGGAACCAGCTCAAGGCGCACCTCCGGTTTCTCCAGGAGGGCCGTCGCCCGGAGGTTCCCGTCAGCCCACCACCGGCAGCGGTCACTCCGACGGTGACCACGGAAGTGGTCCCCTGTTCCCAATGCGGGCAGGACCTGGCGCCGGACGATCTCTTCTGCGCCTACTGCGGAACCAAGCAGGGGACGAAACAGGCTTCGGCGAGATTGATCGTGCTGGGGACCAGTGAACTCTCGGCGCAATTCTCACTCAACCAGACGGGAGAGAGCCTGATTGGGCGAGTGGATCCCAATCGGGGAATCCGTCCCGAAGTCGATCTCTCGAAATATGACCCGGCGGCCAGGGTCTCACGCCGTCACGCCCGCATCGTCGCCCAGGACAACCAGTACTTCATCGAGGATCTTGGAAGCGCCAATGGCACTTTCCTCAACGGATCGAACAAGTTGACTCAGGGAAAGCCCCAGATCTTAACGACCGGGGACGAATTGAAGCTCGGGGAGACCACCCTCAAGTTCGTAATGGCGTAGGGGGAAGGGGAAGGCGAAGACAGAGGAGAGTGAACGCATGGAGCTTACGATCGCCACACCAGAGGAGAGGTCCTCCCTCTTGTATCGCCGGATGGGAGCGTTCCTGGTCGATTATCTCGTTCTGCTGGCGATCCCGGCCATGACCCTGGTGCTGGCTGTCTATGTCAAACGCCACTGGCCGATCGTCCACTTCGAGGAGGTGATCGTCGCCCCGGGATTCCCTGCAATCGGAGCGCTCCTGCTCTACGATTATGTCATCTCGCGTCAGGCCATCGCCGGAATCACCCAGGCGATTACGACGTTCGGGGCGATCTGTTCCCTGGGAGCAATGCTCTACAATTGGGTCTACGTCTATGGGCAGGGGCGGCAGAGTTTTGGGAAGACCTTCTTTGGATTGCGGGTCGTGCGGATCGATGGAACAAGAGTGGGCTACGGGGGAGCGGTCAAACGCCATCTGCTCGGATATCCCCTGCTGGTGGCCAGCCTGGGGACCGGGGTGTGGGGAATTCTGCGTCAGCCGGAAGGAGAGGCGGGACACGGCTGGCACGACCGGGTCGCGGGTACGCGGGTCGAGGAAGAGGGGCTGAGAGAGTAACCAATCAACGTAAACAGGCCTTGGGTGCCTGGGCTTCTCCTTAGTTTCTCCTTGGTTTTTATCGATGGAGGAAGGCCAGCGAGCCCCATCATCCCGGTGGGGGCGGTCCGGCGATCACGATGATGACCGTAATCTATTGTGGAAGATGTGGGTCAACGGTAGGGGTGCAGGCACGGTTCTGTCGGCTCTGTGGAGGGGACATACTGCTCCATCGGGGACCGAGCTTTCCCGTTGCAGCGGGAGGTGGACAGGCGGCCCCCTCACGGGAGAGATTCCCCCTTGCGGCTCCAGACGAAACGGAGAGGCGGGCCTTTGAGAAGG
>JBEIJP010000817.1:0-1677 GCA_040380245.1 Acidobacteriota bacterium
CCCAGGGTTGCACCCTGGGCTGGTATGCGCCGCCCCTTCAGGGCGGAAGCTGATGCCACCCTCCTGCTTGTCTCTTGCGTCAACAGACCGTGGTCCAACAATGAGAGGCTTGTGTGAGGGATTGCTCGGATGTCGGTCTCCTCTCTGATTTGTCAATCCGAATCGATCAAGATCGACTTTGCAAAAGCCCCACCCCTCCCACAGTCATTGATGGAAAGAGAGGGGCCCTCCCGTGAGCCCCGACAAGGCCGTGCAACGCTCTTGTCGGTGAAGGCGGCAGAGACCGTCTGGACTGGACTCACCAACCGAAGGAGGGACTTCTATGAATCGAATCCGTCGCATCCACCTGCCCCTGCTGGCACTGCTGCTGGCCCTCTCGATCACCCCCGTGGAGGCGCAAGAGAGTTGGGTCGCCTCTGTCGCGCAGCGCTCTCAACCCTCGGTCGTCACCATCACCTCTTATGATCGAGAGAACCAGAAGACGGGCTTCGGCAGCGGCTTCATCATCCGGGAAGACGGCCTGATCGCCACCAACTATCACGTCATCAAATCGGCCGCCGCCGTCGAGGTCCAGAACCCGAGGATCGGCACGCACCGCGTCAGGGGTGCTGTCGCGATCGATCGTGACCTCGACTTCGCCATTCTCAAGATCGCGGATGAGGACCTGCCCGCCCTCCCCCTCGGCAACTCCAGCCAGGTGCGGCTCGGCGAGGGGGTCGTGGCGATCGGCAACCCCAGGGGCCTCTCCGGTACCGTCTCCGCCGGACTGATCAGCCAGCTCCGCGAGGAAGCGCCTTACCAAATGCTCCAAACCTCCGCCCCCATCTCCCCGGGCAACAGCGGCGGCCCCCTCATCAACAAGCACGGCGAGGTGGTCGGCATCATCACCGCCCGCGTCGGCGATGGTCCCACCCTCAGCCTCGCCCTCCCCATCAACTACCTGCGTCGCCCCCTGCTCGGCGCCGGAACCGTCCGCTACTCTCTTCGCGACCTCGCTCAACTGGAGGAGCAGGCTTCGGAGAAGGAACGCGAAGAGCGGCTCAAAACTCTCCTCCGCGAGAATTTCCGCCCCTACCAGGATCCGCGGGGCCTCTTCCAACTCCTCATTCCCCGCGATTGGCGCGCCCAACACGAGCGTGTCCACTCCTCCGATGGGCACGGCCAGACCTGCACGACCGTTCTCACTCCCCAAAATGCCGCCCTCAGCGAGCTGCGCGGCTACGTCTCCGAGGGGCTCCGCATCGTCGCCCGCCTCCCCCGCGAGGGACACGTCTGGACCCCTGCGACCCTGGCCAGCTGGGAACAGGGCAGCGTGCGCGATGTCCTCTCCGCCAACCCTGGCTTTGCTCACACCAGGACCGAGAAGCTCCCCCTCCTCGGAAAGGGCCGCCTCGAGAAGGAGGTCGTCACCGTCCACCACTTCGTCGGCGAGGATCGTCGCCTCGCCGAACCCGAGAAGACCGTCAAGATGGTCCTCGCCCATCCAGAGGTCTTCCTCTCCATCGAGGTCATCGCCCCCACCAGCAAACTCCAGCTGCTCGACGTTCTCCAGATGATCACCGTCCTCTCCTTCTCCTGGAATTGACATTGAAATGCCCGCGTTGGCAAGCCAGGGCGGGCCGTCGCGAACCACTTTGGCCTGGCCAGGGTAGAAGCGCAGGATGCTCTTTACGCCAG
>JBEIJP010000818.1:0-1676 GCA_040380245.1 Acidobacteriota bacterium
GAAGTTGTCCTCGGCCTGGGCATAAATGAAGCCGAAGACGACGCTCGCATCGGTCGGACCATACACGTGCGGCACTCCCCACTCGTCACGGTAGATGGTCACCGACCGCGCCTGTCTGCTCAATCGCGCCATCTCGGGCGACTCGGCCGCCGCGCTCGGCGCGGTTCGCGGCAACAGCGCGACTCCCACCAGCAGGATCGGGAGGACGATCGTCGCACCCACCCCACAGCGTTTCCAGCAGATTCCCTGACTGCGCATCGACCCTCCCGTGAGAACCACTTCTTGTTTTGTTGAACTTTATTCTGTCGCGGATCAGGCCCCTTGCGCCTTCTCCTTCTCGTCCAGCTTGCCAATCAGTCCGTGCCAGGGCGGAATGACGATCGTGATGTTGCCGTAGGCCTTGAGCTGACAGGCCAGCCGCACCGGTGAGCTACCCTCGCCGGTGAAGCCCTCGTATCCAAAGTAGACCCAGCGATTGATCTCGCGGTCGTTCGGGGGAGAGATCTTCTCCGTCGGCGAGAGCACGCCGACCCAGCACGTCCCACACGCCGCCGTGCGACACTCGACCGGGATCGGCCCCTCCTTCGGACGACACCGCTGATCCTTGTTGTGCCAGTCGCGTTGATCCGCCGCCGCCGCCATCGTCACGTCCTGCAGGTTGACCACCTTGAAGAAGCAGTCCGGCTCCTGCTCGCGGAAGGTGACGCTGAACTGCTTGTCGATCGACTTGAGAAAACCGAAGAGCCCCGGCTTGTCATCCTCCCGGCGACGCGCGACGATCGCTTCCGGAGACTGCTTCCACCCTTTCCCATACGTACCCGGCTGCGCCGGTTGCGCGAAGGTCGCCAGTCCCACCTGCTGAAGCGTCCCGAACCCAACCGCGGTGATCCCCACGAGGAGCGACTCCGGCGCCTTGACCTGCGCCGCGACGGTCGCCGCGACCGAGCGGATCGCCCCCGCGATCGTCTCCCGCTCCGTGAACTTCGCCGCCGCCGCCGCCACCTCCGCCCGGACCTGCGGCCAGTACCGATACCCGTAGAGGAACTCCGCCGACTGATCGATCTGGTCCTTCAACCAGTACTTCCCTTTGAGGATCAACTTCTTCGCGACCGCCTCCGGATCCTCCGCCGTACTCAGCGCCCGGTAGAGCTTGACCGGAAAGAAGGAGAACCAGATCCTCGTCGCTCTCCGGTCCACTTCGTGCATCGCTGGTCCCAACTCGTCGACCAGCTTTGCCCAGTCGCTGTCCGTCCACTCGCTCAGTACTGTCTCCAAAACCGTCGGATTCGTCGCCATATCCCCGCTATCCCCTCTTCCTGAAAGTTGTCTGCCTGAAAGTTGTCTGCCTGAGGTTTGTCTGCCCAAGGTTTGTCTGTTCGAAGTCGGTCTGGCCTCACCCGCGGGCACCCCGGCGCCTCGCAGGAACAGCGTCGAGGCTTGACTGCCTGACCTGCCGCCTTGCTTGCCGAAATAAAAGAAACAAAAGAATACTCCGTCGATTAGCCCCTTCGCAAACGGAATCCCCTCCCCGATTCCAGGGCTTTTGCAAAGTCTGGGACAGGCGCCCTGAAGGACCTGTCATGGCTCCATGCTGTGGGCGCTGTAGTGCCGGTGATTGAGAGAAGAGGATCGGCTTCGGGTGTCCCAACGGGACACCGCATACCAGCCCAGGGCAA
>JBEIJP010000819.1:0-1672 GCA_040380245.1 Acidobacteriota bacterium
CCCATCCTGACGCGCCTGCCTCGCTGGTGAAAATCCCATTCTCCTCTTCCCCTTTCACGGCTTCGCGCCTTCGCGTGAGAAATCCCAAGAGGCCCACCATTGAAAATGGCCTCAGCGCGATCAAATCCTCCTCCGGTCGAGCTGACACAGTCGTCGATTACACTGGGTCATTGAGACAGGGCCATCTCACTCTACCCTCAATCAAATCAAAGGAGCCTGGATATGCCAAAGTAGAAGCGGCTTCCAGCCGCTTCTTGGAGTCTGGCGATGGCAAGGGGAGAAATGGCAGGATGCTTGTTCCTGCTATTGAGAAGCGGCTGGACGCCGCTTCCACCCTTCCTTCTTCGACCTGCCCCCTTCCCTCCTCTTCTCCTTTGCGAGGTCTGGCGCGAGACATCAGAACTGAAGATCGCGCGTTTCGTCGCCGTAGAGCAGTTGATGTCGGTCCTGCGCCTCCATCGTGGAGTGAGGAATACGGGTCTTCTGCAGCAGGGCGTCATCGACGGCGGCCTTCATCTGTCGGGCACAGATCGCGGAGGAGACTCTGCCGACGCCGGTTCCCATGGCGGGGATGGCGACGGTGCGCACCGTTTCGGCAATGGGGCGGCCATCGGGGAAGCGGCCGTGGGCGACGAGAAGAATGACGGCGCGGGTGGCAAGGTAGACATTGACTGTCTCAGTGAGAATCATGGGGACGCGCATGGTTGGGGCGGAGATGACAAAGGGGATGCGGTCGTGATCGGTCGGGACGATCTCGGCGGCGCCAACCAGCAGTTCGCCGTAGTGCTTCTCGACGATCATTTTCTGCAAGCGTTCCTGAACGTGCCACCCGAAGAAGCGTGAAATAGAGAGATCGAGGGCGCCGTCCATAATGCCGAAGCTGTTGCCGGGACTGACCAAAGCGTCGCAGGCGACGTCAAAGATCGAGCCGGATTGCACTGAGACCTGGGAGTACCCGGCGAAGTGCTCCTTCCACGCGGAGAGTATCTCCAGCTGTCGACCAACGAGGATCAGATTCATCAGATTCTCCTTGCCACAGGGGGTGACAGGCTGGATCGGGGAGTAGATGCGCCACGCCCGATCCTGGCCAAATGATACTCCGGGTCGGCAATCTTTTGAATAACCAATTTTGAGGCCAGGTGAACCGGGAGAGGACGATCCGGCAATGAATGTCGATAAAGAGCAGATGAACGGCGTCTATTGACTAATCGTGGGCAAGTGACGACGATGTCATCCCACACGAGATCAGTAACATTCATCCGAAGAGAGAACGGAGCCGGTCGGGAGAGGCTGGCGGGGACGGGAGGGCTTGTCGATGAGAAGAGCGCGGAGCGGATGGCTGCGCGGATTGGCGCTGGTCCTGGGGATCGCCCTCTGGATGGGGGGGCTCCTGACGACCGGGTGGCGATCCGGGGCAGAGGCGCAGGGGCGGGTCGATTTCGAGCGGGATATTCGTCCGCTGCTGCTGGCGCGCTGTTCCGGCTGCCACGGAGCGGAGCGGTCGAAGGGCCAATTGCGGCTCGATCAGCGGGAGCGGGCATTGCGCGGCGGGGTGAGCGGACCGGTCATCGTTCCGGGGAACAGCGCCGGGAGCGAGCTGATCCGGCGGGTGACGAGTCGCGAGGCTGCGGAACAGATGCCGCCGACGGGGGAGCGGCTGAGTGAACGGGAG
>JBEIJP010000820.1:0-1668 GCA_040380245.1 Acidobacteriota bacterium
CCCATCAAGGTCTCGACCCAGCGGCTTGATAAGACAGCCTTCGACACGGTGGTATAGACCTGATCGTTGAGGTTCTTGCTCCTCTCCGGATTCAGCCAGCGAGCCTTCTTGCCACTGGGACTCTTGTAGTCCCGACTCTGCGGGGTCGCCCAAGACTCGGGACGGTTCCCACCAGTGCTGTGGTTCGCCCGGACGGGCGGGCCATGCCTGCTCTTCTCGAACTTCTCGCGCAAACACTCCCCCCGAAGAGCCGGATGATTGCTCAATCCGATCTGCCCGTGGTTGGCGCGGTTGCCGATTTTGCCGTCCTCTTGGACTGTCGGTGTCGGCCAATTCATCAAGCCGTTCGGACGATAGGCTTGCACCGCCACATCCAGCGTGTCCATCGACAGCTTCCCGTTGCGGATGCGGCCCCCTTGGTAGCCACCCTTCGAGTCCCTCGCCGACGCGGTGGGCCAAGATAAAGACCCTGCGTCGTTGGTGAGGCGCTCCCGCATCGACTGACGCCGAGTATAGTCCCGCCTCTGCAACGTAACCCACGCGCTCCAACTCTCGGAGCACATGGAGCAGAACCGGAGTGCCGGCAGGGTCGCTCCACCCGTCTCCCTTGAGCTTGGCCGAGACGATGCCTTCGACGTTTTCCAAGAAAACAGCGGTAGGTCGTGCGCGGCGGATGCCGTCGAGGATGAAGGGGAAGAGGTGTCTCGGGTCTTCATCTCCGGCACGGGAGCCCGCGGCGGAAAATGGCTGACACGGGAAACCGCCGCTGATGATCGAAACTCCGGCGAACTCTTCCCAAGGGAAAGTGCGGAGATCAGGCCAGATCGGAGCCGCATCAAGTTGCCCGCCCTCCATGCGCGAGAGAAGTAACTCGCACGCGAAGGCTTCGATTTCACTGTAAGCGACTGTCCGCAGACGTTCGCCAACGACTCTACGGATTCCGAGGTCAAGACCTCCATATCCGGTGCATAGACTGATGTGTGTGATGGTAGGATCCACATGGTTCATTGTAGTGTATGTAGTTATTATATGGTGTCACCGACATAGACTTGTCGGGTGTATTGGTTGGCGTCCCCGAAGAGTTCGCGGTCGCTGATTTTGCCGAGGGCTTCGATCGACTCGGCCAGGGCTTCGGCCCGGCGTTTGTCGGTCTCGTCCTCGATGACGCGGTCCCACGGATGGAAGGCATCGGGGTTGTCGCGTTTGAAGGTGCGGATGTGGACGCAATACGCTTCCTCCTCACAGCCCCACGATGCGGGGTCGTTGAGAGGGCGGATGCTCACATCGCGGATGCTCATGTCGCTGCTTGAGACAGCGTTCAGTATTTTATTTTGTAGTGTCATTGTGTTGGTTTCCTTTCTTGTTAGTTATCTTCCCCATCCCTTTTGTAGGCGCTAAGGAATACTTCTTGGGTGTAGCGTCCTTCGGCCTCGCCCGAGTGGGGATTGAAAAGCTCCATCGCTTCCCTCTCTGCTTCCTCCTTAGAGGTTGCTTGAATGTCCTGGGTTTTGAAGATCGTTGCTTTGATCGTCACTTGATACCATTGCTGTTTCATTGTGTTGGTTTCCTTTCTTGTTGGTGGTTTAATCGCGGTATTCTTCTGGCAACTCCAAGTCGCCAGACTCGCGCTCGCTGTCACACTCGGGACAAGTGAGTGAGAATTCCTGC
>JBEIJP010000821.1:0-1664 GCA_040380245.1 Acidobacteriota bacterium
CGGGACACCGCATACCAGCCCAGGGCAACGCCCTGGGTACCGTCAACGGTATCCCCCGGCGTTCTGAAGGAACGCCGCCTATTCGTGAATCGAGGGCGTCTGCCCAATCCCACCCGTTGCGGCGTTCCTGCTGTACCTTGGCAGAACGCCTGATCAGTCTCCTCGGATACCCAGGGTTGCACCCTGGGCTGGTATGCGCCGCCCCTTCAGGGCGGAAACTGACACGACCCTCCTGCTTGTCTCTGGTGTAAACTGACCGTGGTCCAACACTGAGGGGCTTATGTCAAGGGTTGCTCGGATGTGGGTCTCCTCTATGGTTTGTCAACCCGAGTCGATCATGATCGACTTTGCAAAAGCCCTGCTTCCTCTGAAAAAACATCTGACGAGTCATGTGCATTCCGGCCTCCCCGTCTGGTATACTGCCCGACTTTGAAGTGTGAGGCCTCGACACGCAGTGATTGTCGTCCCCGCCTTCATCGGATTCGATTAGAGCCGCCATCGTCGGTGGGCTTGCCTGGTTGGGCCTGGCCGGCCCCAGGCCGCCTTGGACCTGATTGTCCAGGATCTTGATTGCTCAGGACTTGATTGCTCAGGACTTGATTGCTCAGGACTTGATTGCTCAGGAAAAGATACCAGAGGGTCTTCTCCGTCGGGGAGAGGTCGCCTCTCCAGGTCGGATGAGAAGCATTCGCAGGAAAGGAGAATCGTATGAGTCAGTTTGTCGCGGAAGTGAGTGACGCGGGATGGGAAGCGGAGGTGCTCAAATCGGAGCATCCGGTGCTGGTCGATTTCTGGGCTGCCTGGTGTGGTCCATGCCTTGCGCTGGCGCCAACAATCGATGAGGTGGCACAGAAGTTCCAGGGCAGCGTCAAGGTGCTCAAGCTCAATGTCGATCAGAACCCGCAAACTCCAGCCAAGTACGGGATCCGGGGCATCCCGACCCTCATCCTCTACAAGGGGGGAGAAGAGGTGACTCGTCACGTGGGGGTGCCGAACAACGCCCTCCTTTCCATCAGCGAGATGATCAAGCAGGCCCTGTGAGGTCCAGCAGGGGATGATCGACCATGACGACCGACTTTGATGTCGTGATCATTGGCGGAGGTCCTACAGGACTGGCCGCGGCGGTCTACACCGGGCGCTCCCTTCTCCGCACACTGGTGCTGGAGAAGAACGTGCCCGGTGGGCAGATCGTCTTCTCGGCGGCGATCGACAACTACCCGGGGTTTGCCGATGGGATCTCCGGGTACGAGTTCTCGCAGGCCTTTCTGCGACACGCCCAGCGATTTGGGGCCGAGGTGCGGATCGGCGTCGGAGCCTCGGCGATGGCTCGGGCGGAGGCGGGCCATTTCACCGTCACCCTCAGCGATGGCGCGACCGTCACAACACGAACGGTCATTCTCGCGATGGGGCGTCATCCGCGACGGCTGGAAGTCCCGGGCTACGATCGACTCTTCGGCGCGGGAGTCAGCGTCTGCGCGACCTGCGACGGCGCCTTCTTCCGTGACGTGCCGGTAGCGGTCGTCGGGGGAGGGAACTCGGCGGTGGAGGAGGGCTTCTTCCTCACCCGCTACGCCTCCCAGATCCACTCCATCCATCGCCGTGACCACTTCACGGCGCAGAAGATCCTCATCGAGGAGTACCTTCACCATCCGAAAGTCCACCCC
>JBEIJP010000822.1:0-1662 GCA_040380245.1 Acidobacteriota bacterium
CCTCCGTTGCAGCGACACTGGGACTCCGGCGTCAGGTATTCTTCAACTTTGATCCACGGCAAGCCATCTCAATTGAAGGCAACGGCGTGATGTTTAGACTCTAAGATTGGCTCATTCGGGAATTCCGGGAAACGCCGCTCCAATATTGAGGAAGAAGTAGGCGTCACCGCGGAAGCCGTAGGCGACGCGCTTGCGGACCTTGATCTCGTTGTTGCACCCCTCGAGCACGCCGGAGTTGATCGGGTACCGGCAGTGGCTGAGGATCCCGTCCAGGTGACGTGTAAGTGTCAAGAGACCTCCTGAACACTTTTGGCGTTTTCCTCCGCCGCCTTGATCAGGGCCTCCGCCGGGGTCTGGCCTTTCAGGCTGAGATGGGGCCGGCCAAAGTTGTATTCCGCCTCCCAGGCTGCCATCCATTGGGCTAGCTCGGTCGGGTTGGCGCCGCCTAAGTGGCGATAAAACTCCTCCTCGTCCGTCCGGTGGCTCCGTTCCACCTTCCCGATGCTCTGCGGATGGCCGCGCGGGATCCGCGCATGGGTGATGCCGACGTGCCGCAGATGCCCGGTGAAGTCCCACCCAAATTCACTCCCGTGATCGGTCTGGATGGACCTGATGGCGACCGGGAGCACCCGGCGGACCTCATCGAGGAAGGCGCGGGCGCTCGTGGTGGAGCTCTGGTCGTAGACCCGCAGCACGCGGAACCGGCTGGCTTCGTCGATCGCCGTGACCTTGTAGAACCGGCGAGCCCCGGTAATTCGCCACGGCACAAACTTCACATGCACCTGCAGCCGTTCCCCGACATGCCTTGGAGCGGTTGGCGCTTCGGGGGCCTTCAAGCCCCCTTCCACGTCCGTTCACGCAACCCATGCTGGCGGAAAAACTTGAGCAGCGTGGTCGGCGAGATGAAGACGTGGTGGTACCGCTGGAGAAAGAGACGGAGTCGGGGCGCCCCGTAGCCCCGCTCCCGTCGGACCTGACACACCAACGCGATCACCTCCGACGGGATCTGGTAGTGAATCATGGTGGGCCGACTGCAGCGATCCCGGAGCCCCGCGACCCCTTCAGCCTCGAAACGCTGCCGCCATTGATAAAAGGTGGTCCGAGAGATGCCGAAATAGCGGCACGTGGCCGCAACATTCTTCGTCACCTCGTAGTGCGCGAGAATGCGGGCCCGCTGCTTCACCTTGTTTTCGGCGGCAAGGAATGCCGTCCGGGTACCGGCCATGGGTACCTCCTGAAGCGAGGGTCTGGTGCACCAAAGTGTTCAGGAGGAGTGTTATCAGCTACAGGTCATGCTCCCAAATCTCACAAATCGGGGAGCCTCCTCCATAGCCGGGGCGGTTCAACACATTGCAATCGAAAGACTTAGGCGATTCAATCAACCTGGTTTTTCTGCGAATTGACGACTGTTTGACGCCTATCCCGTGTATTGATACGCTGCCGCTTTCAAACGATAACTGTTGAAGCACAGTCACACTCCCAATTTGAAAAGGAAGGCCACTCTTTCTGGTTCTTGCGGCCCTCGCTAAGAGGACACACGGATACCCCTGGAGCACATACGACTGCTGGGCAAAGAAAAAGGAAATAGCCGATACCCAAGTCCGACTCTCAGCAGCAGACAGTGAACCTGATTCGGTCTCATACCTTAAGCGACTTGATCCA
>JBEIJP010000823.1:0-1656 GCA_040380245.1 Acidobacteriota bacterium
CGCGCAGGCTGACACCGTGGAAGCGACCGTCCCGGCCTGGACGATCGATCAGTACCTCGAAGCGCGGAACCACCATCTCCACGTACACGGGGTCGACAGCCTGGCGCTGGCCGAGCGTTTCGGCACGCCGCTCTTTGTCGTCTCCGCGCCACGGATTCGCGAGAATATCGCGCGACTCCTTGAGGCGCGTGCGCATCACCCCCGCCTTAAGCTCTGCTACGCCTCGAAGGCCAACAACCTGCTGGGGATCCTGCGCGTCGTTCGGGAGGCGGGAATCGACATCGAGGTCAATTCGGGCGGAGAACTCTTTCGTGCTCTGCAGGCGGGGTTCGCGCCCGACCAGATCGAGATGAACGGGATCTCGAAGACGGAAGAGGAGATTGCCGAGGCGATCGAGGCCGGGATCTACGCGATCAACCTCGACTCTCCCTACGAGCTGGAACTGGTCGAACAGGTCGCCCGACGGTTGGGCAAGCCGGCCAATGTCACGGTCCGCCTGGTCGCCGGCGTCGGGACCCGCTCCCACGCCGGGTTGCAGACGGCCCTCTACACCTCCAAGTTTGGCGTCTCGCCCGCGCAGGCGCGGGAGATGATGACGCGGGCGCTCGCTTCCCCGGAGCTGGTGCGCCTCGTCGGGCTCCACATTCACGTCGGCTCGCAGACGCCTGATCCGGAGCCGTACGTGCAGGCCTTCGCCGCTATGTGGGAACACCTCCTCTGGCTCCACCGCGAGACAGGCCACCGGCTGCAGCACATCAACATCGGCGGAGGCATCCCGGTCAACTACCTGCGCGATCGCTCGCAGGCCGAGGAGATCGAGGTCGAGGAGCGGGTCATGCTCGGGGCCTCTCTGACCGCGGCCGAGATGATGGCCGAGACGCTCGCGGTCATTCGGAAGACAGCGGAGGCGGCTGGCGCCCTCGACCTGCTCGCGGATCTCGAGATCGTCCTCGAGCCCGGCCGCGCGATCATTGCCGACGCCGTGACGCTGCTGACCACCGTCCGCAACGCCAAACATCGGCCCGAGACCGGGGAGAACTGGATCCTCACCGACGCGGGCTACAACCTCATGCTCTCGATGGTCATGTACCACTGGTACTATCACGTCGTCGACGCGAGCCGGGCGTCAGCACCCCACACGGCTCGATTCCGGCTGGCGGGCCCTCTCTGCGATGGCGGCGACGTCTACTTTGATCTGCACGGCGGACGCCACCTGCCGGACTGCCGGCTGCTCCCCGCCGAGGCTGCCGTGGGAGATGTCCTCGCGCTGCTCAACACCGGCGCCTACACCATCTCCCAGATGACCGCCTACAACGGACGCCCCTTTCCCGCGACGGTCCTCCTCGAGGCCGACGGCAGTGTCGAGGTGATCCGGCAGCGGGACACCTACCAGGACCTTCTGCTCAACGAGCGTTGGTAACGTCAATCTTTCCCGAGACCCTCGTGTCTTGTCTCTCTCTTTGGAGGTCGCCGTGAATCGATTCTTCCCGCTGTCTGTCCGCTGTTCCTTCTTCTGTCTGGGATGTCTGGGAGCCCTGCTGCTGTTGGGAGGCGGGATGGGGCGACTCGACGCTCAGGCCGCCGCCGCGCACCGGTCTCCTCTCGCGATGAGCCGGTCCTTTTCGCCCACTCAATCGGCATCCCGCAAGGCATCCA
>JBEIJP010000824.1:0-1654 GCA_040380245.1 Acidobacteriota bacterium
AGCGGGCGACCAATCGACTGCCGGAGACCGAGTGGCTCGACGGGCAGTTCATCGCTCCGCACGGGGTCTGCTGGGATCGCGACGGGAACCTCTACGTCGAGGAGTGGATGGCGATCGGACGGATCGTCAAACTGCGCCGGCTCGCCTGATTCGTCGCTCCTTTCGCTCCCGTCGATCTACGAACAGGAGTCGTCCGGCCCTCCCTCCTCTCCCCGCTACTCTGCAGTTGGGAAGGCCGGACATCTCTCATTCGCTCAGCGTAGGCTTACCTTTGGCGCCAGAAGGAGGAGCGACACAGATGACAGAACCATTGGAACTGGGATTCAAAGCGAACCTCAAGTACGACCTGCCCGCCGGACTGGTCGTCTTTCTCGTCGCCCTGCCGCTCTGTCTGGGCATTGCGCTGGCCTCCGGGGCGCCGCTCTTCTCGGGGTTGATTGCTGGAATCATCGGGGGGACAGTGATTGCCCTCTTCTCCGGCTCGGATGTCAGCGTCAGCGGGCCGGCGGCTGGGCTGGCGGTGATCGTCGCGACGGCGATCGAGAACCTCGGATCCTTTCGCATCTTCCTCCTGGCGGTCGCGATCTCAGGTCTGATTCAGATTCTGATCGGATTTCTTCGTGCCGGGGTCCTGGGGAACTATGTGCCCAACGCGGTGATCAAGGGGATGCTCGCCGCCATTGGGATCGTCATCATTCTCAAGCAGATCCCGCACGCCCTGGGTCGCGACGACGACTTTGAGGGTGATTTTGACTTCTTTCTGACGAGTCAGGGCGAGAGCAACACCCTGCTCGACATTGTCAAGGCGATCTACAGTGCTGATGGGACGGCGGTATTGATCAGCCTCCTCTCCCTGGCCCTGCTGCTCGTCTGGGAGCGGCCGTGGATGCAGCGGTTCCGCCTTTTCCGGCTGGTGCCTGCCCCTCTCATGGTCGTCTTTTTGGGGATTGGTGTCAATGAATTCTGCCGGGTGGTGTTGGGTAGCCACTACCTGATGGCAGAAGACGGGCATATGGTCAGTCTTCCGGTCGCGGCCAGCCTGGGCGAGTTCTTCGGACAGTTCACGACACCCGACTGGACGGCGTGGAACAATCGGCAGGTCTACGTGACGGCGATGACGATCGCCGTCATCGGGAGTATCGAGACGCTTCTCTCGATCGAAGCCTCGGACAAGCTCGATCCCTTCCGTCGGATCTCTTCGACCAATCGGGAATTGAAGGCGCAGGGGCTCGGGAACCTGCTCTCCGGCCTGCTCGGGGGACTCCCGATCACCTCGGTCATCGTTCGCAGTTCCGCGAATGTCTACGCTGGGGCGAGGACTCGGATTTCGGCGATCGTGCACGGTCTTCTTCTCTTTGTCTGTGTGCTGCTCATTCCACAGTTGCTCAATAAGATCCCGCTCGCCTGTCTGGCGGCGATCCTCATCGTCATTGGCTACAAACTGACCAAGGTCGGCCTGTACATGAAGATGTACAAGTCGGGGCTCGACCAGTTTCTGCCCTTCCTCGTCACCGTCCTGGCGATTGTCTTCACCGATCTGCTGACCGGGATTGTCATCGGCCTCATCGTCGGCTTCTTCTTTGTCATCCAGACCAATCACCATTCATCGATCACCCTGGTCAACCAGGACCACTACTACATGCTCCGCTTCAAC
>JBEIJP010000825.1:0-1652 GCA_040380245.1 Acidobacteriota bacterium
AAGCGCCAGCATTTGCGCGGCACCCAGAACACGATGGCAACAATCCGTTTGGTAAGCAGCTAGTGAATGGCGTCAGCGTGCCAAGATGCCTGTAGTGCTGTCGCTCAATATCTCAGGAGATTGCTCATGTGAGCCTTACCTGGGATTCGCTGCCTGACCGAAAATGTATCTGCGAACGACTGAAGATGGCCAAGAGGAGTATAGGATGAACGTGACCGCGGTGTCAAAATTCTTTTGCATCACCCCCAACCGCTACCCCGAAAAGTCCTGAAGGAACTCCGACGTCGGGTCGACTCCGGAGATGTGGAGTTGATCCCTCGCCCGGGTGCAGGCCACATAGAGCAGATGGCGCTCTGTCTTGTAGACCTCTTCCAGATCCGAGCTGTCCGAGACGAGCTCGATCCGTTCCTGGAGAGGGAGGACCACGTCGTCGCACGCCATGACCGCAACGACGCGGAATTCGAGCCCTTTGGCCAGGTGCATGACCGAGATCGAGGCCGCCGCGCGAGCGCTCTCCACGCGGTCGTCGAGCACGACGTAGGCCAGACCGGCCTGCTCCGCCGCGGCGCGCGCCCGGTCGAGCTGGGCCTCCGCGCGGACGAAGATCGCCATCTCCTGCGGAGGAACCCCCTCTCGCTGCCGCTCTTGCAGCCAGTCCGCGACGGCGGCGGCCTCCGCCGCCTCTGACGGGCACTCCTGGATCACGGGAGCCGGTCCGTTGAAGACCGAGATCGTACCCTTCCGGGTCTCGACATTGCCGTCGACATCGGCGACTTCGGGATCGAGGAGCCGGTCCGCCTGCCGCCGGATCTGATGGGAGGTGCGGTAGTTGATGGTCAGGGTCCGGGAGCGGCCGCGGAGGTCGACCCCGACCGATTTCCAGGAGAAGGGGGTCTGGAAGATGCGCTGTCCAAGATCGCCGGCGAAGAAGAGTCCGTTCGGGCGCGAGGCCGCCACGGCGGCAAGGAAGCGCAGCTGTGAGACGCTGACGTCCTGCGATTCATCGACGACGACATAGTCGAAGACGGGCGCGCGGCGCTGCGACATGACCTCTGCCAGTCGCGTAAAGATCGCCGCGTGCGTGACCAGTCCCGATGCCCTCACCCGTTCCCGCACCGCCGCGAAGACGCTCCAGAGCGCCGTCCGCTGCGGTTCGCTGAGGCGCGTCTTTCGCCCAAGCCGTTTGACGTCGCGGTACTCCTCCCACGTCCCAAGCTGCCACGCGTCGACCAGTTCGTCCCACTCGCTGAGCACGAAGGAGGGCGTAAACTTCCACCCCGGGATCTTCGCCGACTCTTCGCGCAGGAGATCCGCCAGCAGGGCGCGAGGCAGGATCCGCGCCTTGCCGAAGTGAGCCTCGTAGAGCCGCGTCCCGACTGCGTTGAGCGCGTCGAGTTCCAGCCGCTCGGCCAGGCGCGGTTCGCGGCTGATCAGCCGCTGCAGTTTCTGGCGCAGGGCGCTGGCCAGCGTCTCGGAGAAGGTCGTCAGCAAGACCCTCGCCTCCGGATTCCGGCGCGCCAGGTGGACGGCGCGATGCAGGGCAACGATCGTCTTCCCGGTGCCCGCCGAGCCCGAGACCCGCGCCGGGCCGGCATACTCGCGTTCGACCCACTGTCGTTGCGCCGGGTGGAGGAAGGTCGTCCACTTGTCCC
>JBEIJP010000826.1:0-1652 GCA_040380245.1 Acidobacteriota bacterium
CGACCGCTCCACCAGGCGCCCAGCCTGACGACCGACCTCAGTTTTTCCATTCCCGAGACGGGATCGCTCTTCGCGCGACTGACCGAAGGGCTTCGCAACATTGGAGAGGTCCTTCGTCGAGTGAGCGCGCCGCCACCCGGCCCGGGAGGCTTTCAGTTCCTGCTGGTCGAAGAGTCCTTCCCGGCGCGCCTCCGCCGTGAATTTGGAGGGGCACTCGCGGAGTTCCGTCGCGATCCAAAGCAGTTCCTGATCGATATCGCCCGCGGCGAAGGATCGAACCTCCGTCGGCGCAATATGCTGCTGGCCGGTTCGGAGATGGCGATCGTCGGGATCTTCTCGATCTACTTCATCGCGCTGGCGATCGGATCGGCCGATCGGGCGACAGGCTGGGTCGCCAAGACCGCCTTCCTCGCCTTTGCGTTCTATCTGATCGGTTGCTATGTCGCCCGGGGGTTCCTCCTGCTCCGGGTGATCCAGCGGGCCACCACGCGGCTGGTCGCGCCAAAGGTGGCGCTGGAGGTGCTCAACTGGGCGCCGATGGCGCTGGTTCTCTTCTTCGCGGCCTTCCTCTCGAACTACGATTTCTACTGCCGGATCTTCCCCGGAAAGTGCGTCCCGCCGGAGCCGCCACAAGAGGAACTGACGCTGTTGACTCCACTGACCGACCTCCCTGCCGAGTTCAAAGTGACCAGGAACGAGTCCCCGCTGGTGCGACAGCGCCGCGTCGGCGGTAGCCTGAGCCGGCCCAAAGCGGCCTCGGGAGGCGGCGGTGGGGGACGCAGCCAGCCGACTCCGCCCAGCCGCGGGGTTCCGCCCCGAATGGCCTTGACGCCGCAGATCGTCATGCCCAATCCAGAGCCGCCCAAGATCAAAAACCCTTCCCTGGCGGTCGTTCCAACGATCTACGGTGATCCTGGAGCGATGCCGCCGATGAAGGGCCCCCTCGGAGATCCGATGGGTGTACCTGGACCTCCTTCCAGCGGTTCGGGTACCGGAGCGGGCATTGGGCGCGGAACCGGAACGGGCGTTGGCGGCGGGGAAGGTGGCGGCGCAGGCGCCGGCCGCGGCGGCAATGTCGGTGGGGGAGACATGGGGCTCGGTGGTGGCCGTACCGTCGAGCCGATGAGCGCCAGCCTGCGCCCGACCATCATCTACAAGGAGAAGGCCAAGTACACCGAGGAGGCTCGCCAGAATAAGATCCAGGGCACCGTCGTGCTCAACGTCGTCTTCACCGCCGATGGCCGGATCACCAACATTCGCGTTGTCCGCGGGCTCCCCGATGGATTGACCGAGAAGGCGATCGAAGCCGCTCAGCGGATCCGCTTCAACCCGGCGGTCCGCTCGGGCCAACCGGTGAGCGTCCGGGGCAACCTGGAGTTCACCTTCAATCTCTACTAAGTTCGAGCGGGGGAGGTTCGATCAGAGCCCCCCCCGCTGATTCTCAAGGCGACAAAAGACCCTGAACTCATTCACCGCCACGCAGAGATTGCCTCCTGCGAAGTGGCGACAGGCGCGAATGCGAAGCCGGCAGCGCGCCCAGCAAGATCGACCCCCTCAAACAAGGAGAAGTCCAATGTCTGGCGCCTGTTCCCAGTGTGGGGTCGCAGTCGATCGCGTCGCCCGTTTCTGCAGCCAGTGCGGGGCGACACTCC
>JBEIJP010000827.1:0-1649 GCA_040380245.1 Acidobacteriota bacterium
GGCCGCCTCATCTCCCAGCCCGGCGGCGGACCAGACCTTCTTCCCCGTCAGCTTGTCGAGGGCGACAATGCCGGCCGCCGGCCCCCCCGGCGAGACGATCAGTCGATCCCCATCGACCAGCGGCGACTCGCTGATCATCCAGTGCGGGTTGCGCCCCCCGAACTCCCGCAGAATGTTCTTTCGCCAAACCGCCGACCCATCCCGCAAACGCAGAGAGGCGAGGTCTCCGTTCTCCGTCAGCACATAGACGCGGTCGCCATCGACGGTCGGCGTCGCCCGCGGACCGTTCCCCCGACTCTCCTCCAACTTGGGGCCCAGCGCGACACTCCAGATCATCTTCCCGTCGGCGCGATTGAGGCAGTAGACCATGCTCGCCGAACGGTTCGTTCCCTGCACCAGCACCCGCTCCCCGCTCACCGCGACCGCGCCATACCCCTCGCCCAGTCCATCTGTCGACCAGACCTGTCGCGGCCCTTCCGCCGGCCACTGCCGCAACAACCCCGTCTCCGCCGAGAGCCCCGTCCGCATCGCCCCGCGCCACTGCGGCCAATCCTGGGATTGCCCTGCCGACGCGCTCGCCAGAACGAGGAGAACTCCCCCCGCCCACCTCCGAAGAAGCGCTCCCCGCTTCTCACTCCGCCGCCCTGCCATCTCCCACGGTTGCAGTCTCATTCCTCACTCCTTTGCTGTCTGTCCTCTGACACTCCCCTCCCCCTCTGACTCGGGAAAGCTTGGAAAAGATTAATTGTGGAGCCCCCCCGGAAGGGTGAGAGAGATGCAGTATAATCCCGTTCTGACAGCGAGCGAAAGGATCGACCCCGGTTCAATCCACTTCGCTCCGCCCGAACCCGATTGGACCTATTGGTCCCACTGGCCCCATTGGTCCTATCGGTCCTATCGGCCCTCTTGGTCCTATTGGTCCTATTGGTCCTATTCGTCCTGAAGTCGGAGATCTAGATAGACACCAGGAGCGCCTGACCCAGAAGAGCGCACAAGGAGGGCAGATGATCACCAACCCCAATGTTACCCCAGTCGCCCGAGTGGCCCCAGATGGGAAGACCAACCGACCCGCGACATGCCTGCCTGACGCACTGGCCGTCAGCCGCGCCGGGCTGCTCCTGCTCCTCTGCTGCCTCGTCGGGCTGACCGGCTGGGCGCAGAACGAGAGCGGCGCCAGGGCCGCCGATCCTCCCGCCGCCAAAGCGGCGGATAAAGACGCGGCCAAGGGAGCGGACAAAGACGCCCGCAAGGCTCCGCTCAAACCCCTCTCCGATATGGAAAATCCGGAGTTGATCGGGAAGCGGAACATCAACAAACTGCAGATCAACTTCTACAACTTCGACAAAGAGGTCGCGATCGGCCGGCAGTTCTCCCAGGAGGTCGACCGCTCGGCCAAGCTGGTCGAGGACCCGATCATCGTCGAGTACATCAACAAGGTCGGGCAGAACCTCGTCCTCCATTCGGACGCCAAGGTCCCCTTCACGATCAAGGTGATCGACGCCGATGAGATCAATGCCTTCGCCCTGCCCGGCGGATTCTTCTACGTCAACAAAGGGCTCATCCTCGCCGCCGAGACAGAGGCGGAGCTGGCCGGGCCCATGGCCCACGAGATCGCCCACGTCGCCGCTCGCCACGGCGTCGAGCAGGCA
>JBEIJP010000828.1:0-1641 GCA_040380245.1 Acidobacteriota bacterium
CTTTGTCCCTATAGTTTCTACTCCCTTGGGAACGGAGATCTACGACGACCGAGGCTCCGGCTGGGTCTACCGTCGAAACCGGGTGCCCTGGAGTCAGGAAATCCCCCCAATGGAACGGTCACCTATACCGACGATTTGAGTGCGCGGGCGTCGATCCTGATCAACGGAACGGCGTTCCGATTGCGCTACACCCGATTGACCAATCAGGGGAGCCTGGCAATCTTCGTTGATGGAGCGCCAGTCGCGAGCCAGAGCGCGACTGGCGGATTGAATTGGCATATGGTCTTATTGCAGAGCGGTCTGACTGACCGGGTTGATGCGATTGAAATCAGACACAACGGCCCCCTCCGGTTCTTTCATTGACGTTGACGTGATCGACGTCTTCTCGTGGAACTAAGGATTTGTGTGCGGGTTAGGTGAAAAATCGGAAGACGGATGAGACTCTCCCGACCTGTCAGGCAAAAAACTTTACGAAAAGCCACTTGGTCTGAGTGCTCCCTGGAGCATCCAAGAGTGGCGGATCTCCAGCTGGAAGAGATGGCAGTCACACGGAGACGGATTCAATAACAATTCCAGACGTTTCAATGCCCGCAGTATCATGAGGAATATCCTACCCAAGATGATGGCCACCCCTGTCAGCCAGGATTCACCGTGACAAGGCAGAGTTTGCGGTCGGGTGCGCAGGGAGTTCATCATATCGCAAGAATCGTCACCCGACTCGGCCATTTGAAAGAGTTGCCCACCGGAGTGAACCCTGGTGTCAAGGTAAAGCCCAGCAGCGGCAGTCCCACCGCGTCCACCTCCAGCCGGAGACGATCTGATCGGCCGCGGGTAGTTAAGGCGGGGGCAGCCCTTTTCTTCCCACCGCCGTAATCTTCACGGTAATTACTCACGATCAAAGTTCAGTCTTGGCGTCTTGAGCGAAGCGGGCGTGAGATTCAAGGATCGTCCTCCACAATTTTGGGAGAATGGGCTCACGGGAAGACGTGATTGCACCAACGAGACACAGAGTTCACCGAGAAGAAGATAGGATCCCAAGATATTCATCGTTGCCGTGAGTAGTTACCGTGATTCTCACGGAATCACGGCGATGGATTGTCCACACTGGGCGCTCATCCTGGCTCTCGTCGCTGGACGAACTCCACGCAGCCCAATCTCAATTTCGTGCAACTTCGAGGCTCTGCGGCTCCGTGAGAGAGCCTGTCCGAGAGCCACCAAGGGGTCTGTAGGGGACGGCCAGGCCGGTGTCAGCCCTTGCGGACCTTCGCTTGCAGGATCTCGAGTGCCTTCTTGAGCATGGTGTCGTCGCTCGATTTGGGAGCGACAACCACGGGTGGCGCGCCGGGCTCTTCCGCCGGAGCGGCCTCCTGCCCTTCGGGCGAGCCTGGCGCGACCTCGGCGAGGTCTGTACGCTTGACCTCGACATTGGGGGTCACCCCGTCGACCGTAAAGATCTTGCCGGACGGCGCCGCGTAACGCGCGGTCGTCAGCAGCAGGGCCGAGCCATCCTCGAGGGGGAAGAGTTCCTGCTCCACGCCCATGCCGAAGACCGTTCGCTCGCCGACGACATCGCCGCGCTGATGGTGAAGAACCGCCCCGGCGACAATCTCAGAGGCGCCGGCAGTCGTCCGATCGACGATC
>JBEIJP010000829.1:0-1641 GCA_040380245.1 Acidobacteriota bacterium
AAGCGGCCGAGCGTCCGCAAGGTCAGGAAGCGATCCGGCTGGTCGATCCGCCCGCCCGGCACTTCCAGGTTCTGCATCTGCAGCGCCTGTGTCACCTGGGCCACCGTCAGGTTGTAGGCCCGCAGTTGGTCGCCATCGAGCTTGACGTTGACCTGCCGCTTCCGACCTCCGACCATCTGCACCTGCCCGACACCGCTGATCGATTCAATCTGCCGCCGCAAGACCTTGTCGGCAAACTCCGTCGTCTCGCGAATCGAGCGGTTGGAGGCGAGCGCGATCGTCATGATCGGGGCTGAGTCCGGATCGAACTTTTGGACCACTGGCTGTTCAATATTTTTGGGGAGAAAAGGGAGGGCCGTGTTGAGCTTGTCCCGGACGTCCTGCGCCGCCGCATCCAGATCTCGCTCCAGGTCGAAGCTGATGATGACCAGGGAGACCCCCTCCGAAGAGGTCGAGCGCAACTCCTCGATCCCGCTGATCGTATTGAGCGACTCCTCGATCTTATCGGTGATCTCGGTCTCGATCTCCTGCGGCCCGGCTCCCGGCAGGACCGTCGAGACGACGATCGTCGGAAACTCCACCCGCGGAAACCGCTCGACGACCAACCGGTTGTACGAAAAGGTTCCCAACACCACCAATGTCAGAATCAGCATCGTCGCAAAGACGGGCCTCCGAACGCAGATCTCCGCCAGCTTTTGCATCGTCGTCTCCTTCTCCCTGTCCGGCCCACCCGGCCTTGCCCCTCAAATCCTTTGACACCGGCTTAGCGATCCCGAACCGCCGCGCCCTGCTGCAACCGGTCGAGATTGCTGGTGGCGAGGCGCTGCCCCGAGGCGACCCCCTCGACGATCTCGACCAGGTCCCCCTCGACCGCGCCCGTGCGGACCACCTGCTCGACCGCCTTGCCATCGACCAACAGAAAGACCTTGGAGAGTCCGGCGACCGTGGCCACCCCCGCACGCGGCACCATCACCACCGGCGCGGCCTCCGCCGTCGTCAAATCGGCCCGCGCAAACATTCCCGGCCGGAGCAGCGTCCTCGGATTGGCCACCTCGGCCTCGACCGTCAGCGAACGGGTCTGCTCATTGAGCGCCGCCCCGATCCGGACGACCCGCCCCGAGAAGACCTCTCCCGGATGGGCCTCAACCCGCAGCCGCATCGACTGTCCCACCCGTACTTTCGCCGCCGCATGCTCCGGAATGTCGGCGCGTAACCGCAACGGATGCAGCCGGACCAGCGAGACGATCCGCCCTCCCACCGGCAGGTACGTCCCCCGGGCCGCGAACTTCTCCTTGACCGCACCGGTGATCGGCGCCCGCACCACCGTGTCCGTCAACGCCTTCCGCGCCAGCGCCAGTGCCGAGCGCTGCTGCTCCACGACCGCCAACTGCTGGTTGACCGCGTCGACCGCCGCCTGGTGCCGCGCCTGCGCCAACCCCTGGTTGATCCGCGCCTGGTCGTACATCGACCGGGAGATATCGCCCTTCTCGATCAACCGCGCCGCCCGGTCAAGCTCCATCGTCGCCAGATCGAGCGATCCTTGCGCGACCTTGACCTCGGCGTTCTGCTTCGCCTCGAAGGAGTCCCCCTCCTTCATCCCCAATCGCGCCATCGTCTGCCACAACCCGGCCTCCGCCTGCT
>JBEIJP010000830.1:0-1639 GCA_040380245.1 Acidobacteriota bacterium
ATGACAGGAGGATTGAAGCTCTGCCTCGATCCAATATCGACCAGGAGGCTGTTGGAGAAGATCCATCCGTCAGGGCCATCTGTCTTGACATAAATGGCTACCTCAACCCTGCCGAGACCGACCAGAGAATCGGGGATCTTGATACTGACCAGATCAACCCCGACAAGTTCGCGATGCTCATTGGCGAACTCGGCGGGGACGGAAATTCCTCCAATGATCGCGCCGACATCCTCCAGACTGGCTCGGCCTCGGAGACCGGTTGCATGGAGCACCAGTTGCGTCTGGTCACCGACCAACCCTGGGTCGATCGGCGCGAAACTGACCGTCTGTCGATGATCCCAGCGATCAGGCTGCCAGAGCGCCTGGCTCGCGACCTGCACTCCATTCCGAAATCTGAGCGCCGTGCCCACGGGTACTCTGTTCTCGAAATCCGCGGCAAAGAGCGCGGGAGAGGCTGGGGTCAGGCGCGTAACCCCCTGCGAGACAGTTCCGTCACCCGCGGTGATCGTGACGCTGGCCTCGCCGGCCGGCAGTCCTGGTGGAATCTGAAAGTTGACCTGCCAGGGTGAGGCATACAGGACGAGTGCCAGGACACCACGAACCCGCACCGACGTCCCCGCCAGCGAGGTCGGAGGAGCCTCGGGATCCGCCGACTCCGTCTGCGTGGCCAGGCGGCTGCCAAAGGCAGTGGCGAGCGACCCCGGCGCCAGCGGCGCGGAGCGGTTCAAATCGGCCGAGGAGACAATCCTCAACTCTTCGGACAATGCGCCGGCTGCCTTTGCTGCCGTCCCAGACCTCCCTCTCGGATCAAGAAGATCAAGAATCAGACCCAGGACAGTCAGTGCCAGAAAAACCCGCATCAGACCACGTCGCCGCCTTCCTCTCTCTTTTGTATCACTCGCCATGCTATTGCTCCTTCTCTCATTTCGCGGCGCCTCCGCCGGCTCATTCACTCCTCCGTCGTCCAACTCCAGCCTGGAGGAGCCTCCGGATCGAAGGTGACGCAACCCACACTGACGTTCTGGCCATCTGTGAAGGCAAGTCACGTTCCGTTGGCTGGCGTGTCTTGCAAACAGAGAGAAGAGGTTGTCGCTGCAGTGAGTTCAAAGAATCAATCCGGAGTGCGGCGAATCACGGCGCTTGCCGTTCGGAAGGAGAAAAGGGAGTATGCGATGAAAATTTTATACAGTTTGATCTGGTTTTCCAGAACGGTTGCGGCGGTGACCGCCGGCACTGATGGGAAGCGTATCGGGGAGATGTCTGCCGCTGACGATCACGCGGCCAATCACTCTCAGACCATGACTCAAGATAGCCCTTTCAAGTCAGCCAGGAACGACTGGCACTCGGGGTACACCCCGTCGGTGCTGATGGTCAGACGGTCAAGAGCCTCGTCAAGCGATATCAGCTGACCATCGACCGAATGGCACACGGTGCTGGTCGCGCAGAAAAAAGCGCCCCCCTCCTGATCTCTCGAGAGGGGGGCGTCGGTGCTTTGATCGACGATCGATCAGTTCGAGTCGGGGCGCACCACCGGGATGGGGATCACCACCGAGCGGGTCGTCGTCAGCCCGTGGAGGACGTGGCCCTGCGTGAAGCCGACCGGATTCTGGTTGAAGTAGGCGCCGACAATCCCCTCGTC
>JBEIJP010000831.1:0-1615 GCA_040380245.1 Acidobacteriota bacterium
GAGGCCACTTGACACCCTCACCAACCCCACCCTCATCTCGTCCTTGTCTCGAGTCTCTTTAAGGTTCTCTCACCTCTCTCGACGTCGTTGTGGACAATTCACGATCAAGCGCCTCATTAAAAACGACGACGACACCGTCACGGGGTGCCACTCGTCGTAAAGCGCCGTAAAAGAGGAGGAGGAAAACGCGCAACAGTCACGGACGACTTGAACGGGCCAGTTGAGAAAGCCCTTCTTCTCCTTCCTCTCATTCAACTTGTCCTCCCCAAGAGACCAACCGTCGGCCAGTTGCACACTCAAGCGGGGAAGTTGAAGGAGGCGGGCAGATGGTAACAATCGACGTGTCCCGCCGTAGTGGACGTTCAGGGCCCGACGGGGCTGCCTCGAGCAGTCGCTGGTCACCGGAGCGAGGTCAGTCCATGGCCGAGATGGCCCTGGTCCTTCCGCTCTTTCTCCTGCTGGTCTTTGGAATCGTGGAACTCGGACGCGCCTTTGCTGCGCGTCAGGCGCTGACCAGTGCCGCCCGGGAAGGGGCACGGATTCTGGTCCTGCCGTTTGGCCAGGGGCTTCCGTACACCACCGAAGAGGCCGTCCAGGAGGCGGCGCTCAAGCGGGCGCGCTCCTATCTCTCCTCCTCCGGTGTCCCGATCGGGCAGGAGACTGAGATCCGCAGAGTCCGTCTTCTGCCCGGCGACGATGGCACCTATGGCACCAGTGATGATCCCGCGCCCGAGCCGGACTATACGGGAGCCGTTCGCGGCGAACGGGTCGGCCTGCGGATCACTCATCAATTCGAGACGCCGCTCCCCTTGATTTCCCGGCTGATTGGCGATCAGGACACGGCGGCCCCAGATGGTTCGGCTGCTACAATCCGGTTGCGCGCCGCCAGCTATATGACACACGAATGAAGAGATGGCTCGGCAATCAAAAGGGGGACGACGGGATCGACCCGGATCGCCCGACCAGACGGTTTCCGGGCAGAGCGTGACATTCAACGAACAGCGTCCTTCAGTGAACCTCGCCAGTCGCCGGACGGAATCTGAAAGCAGCCCCGGACCTGGCCAGACCTGAATCGACGGAGAGCATAAGAGATGAACAAACGATTTCTATTGGCGCTGGCTGGAGCGGTCTTTTTTGGACTGGTCTCGATCTATGCGGCGAAGTTCTACCTCGAAAATCGTCTCAATCAGGCCCGTGTTCGACAGCAGCAGGGAGTGGTTGCGGCGGCGGTCGACATCGCCCCGGGCACGCGCATCGAGCCACAGCACATCACGCTCACGCAATACCCGCGCGAGCTGTTGCCGGAGCAGGCGATGATCCAGCAGTCAGAGGTGCTTGGTCGGGTGGCGATCGCGGAGATTCCAGCGAGGATGCCGGTTCTCAGCCGATACCTCGCCGGGGTGGGCGCCCAGCCGGGGATCTCCGGAGTGACCGCCGCGGGGATGAGGGCCGTCTCGGTTCGCGTCGATGAGGCGAGCAGCGTCGGAGGCTTTGTCTCCCCCGGAACTTACGTCGACGTCATCGCGATCATGCAGCCGCAACTGGAAGGGGCCCGGCAAGTCTCCAAGGTCATTCTTCAGAAGGTGCGGGTTCTCGCTGGAGGGCAGCAGATGCA
>JBEIJP010000832.1:0-1613 GCA_040380245.1 Acidobacteriota bacterium
CGATGACTCGGTGACGGCCAACTACATCTACGGCGGAAACGCGCTCAGCCTGGAGACGCGCGTGGGGTACAAGCGCGATTCGACGGATCGGGTTGACGGGATCTACGCGCTGGGTGTGGCGGGCATCACCGGGAACCTCGGGTTCAGCAATGCTGGCGAGTTGTTGCTCAGTCGTGGGACGGGCTGGAGTTTCGAGCAGATTGGATCGTTGACCAAGGGGCGCCACACGATCAAGTTCGGCGGCATCTTCATGCGCCAGAACCAGACGCGCGAGAACATCGAGACGCCAGAGATTCAGTACTCCAACGTCGCCGACTTTCTCGCCAACATTCCGAACCGGATCCAGGTCACCTTCGGATTGAATGAGTACTTGATCACCAACTGGAACAACGGTTTCTTCGTTCAGGACGACTTCCGGATCACGCCGCGGCTGGTGCTCAATCTGGGGATGCGGTACGACTACTTCTCGGTGCCGCAGGAGCGGGACGGTCGGCTCTTCAACCGGGAATCGCCCTTTGGCTTTGGGCCCTTGCGGCCGGCGGACAGCATCTACAACGCGGATCGCAACAACTTCGCGCCGCGCTTCGGGTTTGCGTGGACGGCGGATCAGTCGGGCAAGACGGTGATCCGGGGCGGCGCGGGGACGTTCTACACCCGCTCGCCCTTGCGGAACATTCTTGAGCTGGTGCGCAACGCGCTCGACGAGCCGTTCCGGGTGGTCTTCAGCCGGGCGGAAGGGCCGCAGCGCAATCTTCGCTATCCGATCACCAACGCGGCGATCCTGCCGTTGGTCCGCAATCCCAATTTCGACTGGACGGGGGCGACGATCAACCCGAACTTCGCTACTCCGTACAGCATTCAATGGACCCTCAGCGTGCAGCGGCAGTTGACGGAGTCGATGACGCTCGAGACGGCCTATGTCGGCAACCACGGGGTCAAGCTGCTGATGAATCGGCAGATGAACACGGTCGACCGGGTGACGGGCGTGCGTCCGCGGACTGGCTTCGGAGAGTTCCGCCATTTCGACACGTCGGAATCGACCCACTATCACGGGTTGCAGACCTCGCTGCGCAAGCGGTTCTCGCAGAACCTGCTCTTCAACGCGCACTACACCTGGGCGAGCAACATCGGCTTCATGGACGGGGACCTGACGACGCTCTCGGCGCCGCAGGATCCGAACAATCTGGCGCTGGAGCGTGGGCCGACGCCGTTCGATATCCGCCACCGGTTTGTCAGCGACTTTCTCTATGAGGTACCCTTCGAGCGGTGGATTGGCGCCACGGGGCGCGCGGGAAGTCTGTTGCTCGGTGGCTGGCAGTTGAGCGGGATCTACTCGGCGGAGACGGGCTCGCCGATCAATGTCGGGACGCCCAGCTCGATTCCAGGACAGCGGGCGGATCTGATCGGGAACCCTTATCTGAACGACCCGGCGCAGCCCCTGCAGTATCTCAACAAGGCCTCGTTTGCGCGGGTGCCGCAGATCGCGGCGAGTGGAGCGTCGGCCCGACCCGGGACACTGGGGAGGAACGCGCTGCGCGGCCCCGGCTTCTGGAACATCGATCTCGGGATTGGCAAGAATCTGGCCCTGACCGAGGGGATTCGCCTCCAGATCC
>JBEIJP010000833.1:0-1603 GCA_040380245.1 Acidobacteriota bacterium
CCGTGGGAGGGCTGTTTGGCGGCTGATCACTGGCAGAGACCCACTACTCAGAGCCCTTGGAGGCGGTCGCGCAGAAAGTCGAAGCCGATCCGTTCCTGTTCGAGGCGAACCCGCTCGCCCCAATGGTTCTGGCGCAGTCGGTCGTAGAGCGCACTTTCCGCGGCATTCAGCCGCGTCAGTCTCGCGGTTTCCGGCTGCGATTCGGCGCCCCAGAGTCTGCGGTGCGCCAGGAGGGTCGGCTCGTCCATCAGAAAAGAGACGGCGTGAGGCAGGTGGCCGCGCAGCTGGTCGAGAATCGCCAGCCCGTGAGTATCGATGTCTCCCCAATAGAAGACCGCTCGATCGTGCAGCCAGGTTGCGGTCGCGAGGTTGTCAAATCCATAGCCGGCGCCGAAGATCGCCATCGCGTCGGTGACCGCCGGGAAGGCGAGGAAGTTGATCTCGTTCTCGGTGATGAAGACCTTCCGGACCGGCAGGGCAAGAGAGGCGAAGGCGGCCTGCGTCAGCGTGATATCCTGATCGGCTTCCACTGGCAGCAGCCGGATCGCCGGGTCCAGGATCCGAAAGCGTACCCGGGAAGGTTTTTCGAGAAACCCATACCGACGACAGAATCCGCCAACCCCCGTCTGCGTCCGATCGATCCGATCTTCGGACAGCACGAGGTCGAGCAGCTCTGCCAGCACGGAGCGGTGTCCTTCGATCAACTTGGTGTGGACGCCCGGGAGATCCAGTTGACGCAGATAGATCGCTGGTCGGGAATGTTGCCGCAGCCAGGCGACAATCTCGAGCAGCCGCGGCCAATCCTCGACCAGATCCAGGCCCTGCAGGGGCCGCCTTTCCAGCCAGGGAAGCAGGTCGGGCTGTTGCTCTCGGGTCAGTTCGACGAGGGAGGCAAACTGATCTGCCGCGCGGCGTTTGCCAATCAGGCCGAGCGCGTCCGAGAGCTGATCGATCCAGATCGCCGCCGGGATCTCATTGGTCCCGAGCACGCGGTGGTTGACGCGACGCCACTCGATCCGATAGGGGCCGGCCTCCGCCGATAACTGAGCGATCCAGGTCCGCACCTCGGGGAACCGTTCGCTCAGTTCCCGCGAGTCCGGACCCCGGAGGGTCAGCCGTCGAGGGAAGATCGCTTCTCCGCTCGCGAGTGAGGCCAGCAACAGGCCACGATCCCAGAGTTTCCGCACTTGCGCTTTCAGATCGGCGGGGGTCGTCCACGTCATCCCTGCGCCCTCTGTTTCTCGGCCCGGTACTCTTCGATACGCAGGTTGCGCAGGAGAGAGCGGCGACCTTCTTCATTGTGAACAAACCCGACGCTGGCGACGAACGGTTCGATGATATGAATCTTCTGCAACGGCGTGACGATCAGCAGTTGCAGGTTGAGCTGCGCGAAGAGCTGCAATCCATACTGGGCCGACTCGTCGGAACCGCGACCGAACGCCTCATCGATGACGACGAAACGGAAGGATCGCGAGCGTACCGCTCCCCACTCCAGCCCAAATTGATAGGCGAGGCTGGCGGCAAGAACGGTGTAGGCCAGCTTCTCCTTCTGTCCGCCAGACTTTCCGCCAGAGTCTGCATAATGTTCGTGTTCCGTCTCATC
>JBEIJP010000834.1:0-1602 GCA_040380245.1 Acidobacteriota bacterium
CGCGTCGCCGCCCGTAGGATCATCCTCTCATGGCCGAACCTCGTCCAGCGTCTTTGAGCGAATCCTCCCCACTGGAAGACCGCGCAGATGATCGCACGGAGAAGAATAGAGCCAGCTCGGGTTCCGAGTCTGGCTTTCTTCGCTCTGTGCGCCAGCTCCTGACCAGTGTTCTCCCGACGCAGGTCCCAGAGTCCCGCTCCGGGGCCCTCCGCGAGACGAGACCGCTCTCCCTCCCGACGGCCTCGGTGCTCCCCGCCGAGCGACTGCGAGAGTTGGAGTCGAAGATCGGCTACCGGTTCCGGGACCAGCGACTCCTCATCCGCGCCCTGACCCATCGCTCCTTCGCCAATGAGCAACCCCTCCCGCGACCGCTCCACAACGAGGCCTTCGAGTTTCTCGGGGACGCGGTCCTCGAGTTTCTCATCAGCACCTGGCTGCTCGAACGGTTCCCGACGCTCTCCGAGGGGCCGCTTTCGAAGATGCGCGCCTACACGGTCAGCGCCGTCAACCTGCACCACCTCGCGCAACGGCTGGGAATCGGCCACTACCTGCTGCTCAATCGTGGGGAGGAGAAGACGGGGGGGAGGGAGAAGGTCGCGCTGCAGGTCGACGCCTACGAGGCCCTGATTGCCGCCGTCTACCTGGACGGAGGGGTCGAGGCGGCGAACCGCTTCATCCGGCGGGAGTTCGGTCCGACCATCACCGAGATCGATCCGGCCGACCTGACGCCGATGGACTACAAGACCTCCCTCCAGGAACGGCTGCAGTCACTCGGGCTGCCGACGCCCCGCTACGAGATTCTCGAGCGCCAGGGGCCAGACCACCGCCGGGTCTTCCAGGTCGCCCTGACGGTGCTGGGACACCAGCTGGCGACGGGCGAGGGAACCAGCCTCAAAGCGGCCCACCAGGCCGCGGCGAAATTCGCCATCACCAACCTCGAAGAGGGACTCCGCACCCTGGCCAACCGGGAAGCCGCCTCCCCGGAGCAGGCCCCGGATCCCCCACCTCTCAATTCGGCCGGGTCCGGTCGAAGATAACGCGCCCATCGAAGATGGTCAGGTCGACCTTCAGCTGGCGGAACCGCTCCGGATCGATCGTCAAGGGATCCTCCGGGAGAACGACCAGATCGGCGAGCTTGCCGACTTCGAGCGTGCCCTTGCGCCGCTCGTCGAAGGAGGCGTAAGCAGAACCGTAGGTGAAGGCGCGGAGCGCCTCGGCGACAGTGATCTTCTCGGAAGGAATCCACCCGTCCGGATGGCGCCCGTCGAGCGTGCGGCGGGTCACTGCGGCATAGACCCCGAGGAGCGGCTCCATCGGGGCGACGAACCAGTCGGAGCCAAAGGCGAGGGTCACCCCGGCATCGAGCAGCGAGCGAAAGGCGTAGGTGCCCCGGGCGCGCTCAGGCCCAATCCGATTCTCCGCCCAGCGGCCATCATCGATGGCATGGTAAGGCTGCATCGAGGCGATGACACGCTGGCGCGCGAAGAGGGCGATCTCCGCCGGTCGCAGATGCTGGGCGTGCTCCACCCGAACGCGTCGATCCCGATCCCCAGTCTCCGCCGCCACCTGCGCGTAGAGGTCTAGAATCTCGCGATTGGCCCG
>JBEIJP010000835.1:0-1602 GCA_040380245.1 Acidobacteriota bacterium
AACCTGGAACATATATTTCTAAATGAACCAGCCCACAGATGAAGATAGATTGATGAAGAGACTCGTTGAAAAACCTGCTAATGAAAGATCCTCATTGCGTCTGAATTGCGCTTGACGGTTAGCTACACGACTGGCAAATGACTTGCACTACTCGTTCAATCCTGTCCTCCCCGAGTTCAGGATAGATCGGGACAGCAACAGTCTCCCGCGCGGCTGCCTCGCTGGCGGGAAGGTCTCCTTCACGATATCCCAGATAACGAAAGCATTCCTGGAGGTGAATGGGAACGGGATAGTAGATCTCAACTCCAATTTGTGCGTCACGGAGGGTTTGGATGACCTTGTCGCGATGGGGAACACGAATCACGAATTGATTGTAGATGTGGCGCCGGTCAGGCGCTTCCACCGGCAAGGCGACCGAGCTGATCCCGGCCTGGGCAAAGAGTCGACGATAGGTTGCCGCGTTCCGCTGTCGAGCCTCCGACCAACCATCCAGATATTTCAGTTTGACGCGTAGAACGGCCGCCTGCAGTGCATCGAGGCGAAAATTTCCCCCGATAAACTGGTGGTAGTACTTGGGGCGCATCCCGTGGCCGCGCAAAAGCTGAACGCGGTCAGCGAGCGCGGGATCCTGCGCCGTGACCATTCCGCCGTCTCCGAAGCCCCCAAGATTCTTGGAGGGGAAGAAGCTGAAACAGCCCAGATCGCCAATCGATCCGGCCCGGCGTCCTTTGTGCTCGGCTCCGATGGCCTGTGCCGCATCCTCGATGACGGGGAGATGGTGGCGCGTGGCAATCTCCATCAAGCGGTCCATGTCGACCATTTGGCCAAAAAGGTGGACCGGCATGATCGCCTTGGTGCGCGGAGTGATCGCTCTTTCGACTCGCTCTGGATCAAGGTTGAAGGTGGCGGGGTCGATGTCGACAAAGACAGGACGGGCGCCAATCCGGGCAATCGTCCCTGCCGTGGCAAAGAAGGTGTAGGGGGGGGTGATCACCTCGTCGCCCGGGCCGACATCGAGCGCCATCAGCGAGACCAGAAGGGCATCGGTCCCGGATGAGACCCCGATTCCGAACTGGCATTGGGAGTAGGCAGCAATCTCCGCCTCGAGCCCCTCTACCTCAGGCCCGAGGATAAAGGCCTGGGCCTCAATGACCCGTTGGAGTGCGAACTGGATCTCTTCCCGGATCTGGGCGTATCCAGTTCGAAGATCGAGCAGCGGGATCGGGACAATTCGATCCACTTTCTGGATGTCAGGAGTTGGCGTGGACATAGGGTCTCACTAAATCCTTTCGAGCTGGGCCGCTCTGATCGATCTCTTCCTCTTTCTATCAGCCTTTCAAGTTTCTATCAGCTTCTCAAGAAGGATCCAACCGGTCCCCTGACCGCTCCGGGGTCCAGCCAGCACCCGGTCGCGACCAGAGACAGGTGGCTGAAGGTAGACATACTACCAAATCCGCCCACTTTCACGCCAGACATCCTGCAGTCCTCCCGATTCACTCCGACGAAGTCACAGGAAGCAGCGGCGGGAAGAGATGGCTCCAGGGGCGAGCCGACTCGAGCTGCGCGGCAAGACGGAAGAGCGTCGACTCGTCGCCGAAGCGG
>JBEIJP010000836.1:0-1596 GCA_040380245.1 Acidobacteriota bacterium
CGGTGGAACCGCTCGAAGTTCTGGTTGTACTTCCCGTGCTGGAAGTGGAGCAGGATCGGCACCCGGTGCTCCGCCGCCAGGCTGGCCAGTCGCGTCACATAGTCCGAGTCGCAGTCGACAAAGAACTTCTGCTCCCCGATCCCGATCGCACCAGCCTTGAGGTACTTCTCGATCGTCGCCAGCGCCTCTGGCAGCGAGGGGTCCTCGTTGGCAAAGAAGACGAACTCCCTGGGATGGCGCTTGGCCACCGCCACCACCGAGTCGTTGCCGTAACAGTCCGCCTCCAGCCCATACCGCGATCCGGCCGGCAGCAGCACCGTCTTCGTCACCCCGAGCATCCGCTGGTGGCGCACCAGATCTTCGTCACTCCGCCCCCAGTAATGGGTATGCTGGTGGATGTCGATGATCTTCTCCCCGGGTTCGAGCAGACTCCCGACTGCCGCCATGCCGCCCACTGTCAAAAAAGCCCGTCTCTTCATCGATTGCCCCCCCGCTCTCAATATTTGACCGTCTCGAGATACTTTTTACCGGCCGGCACGTTGATCAGCGGCTCTGGCGACTCCTCCTCGATGATGTACCAGGCGATGCCAATCTTGCGCGCCGCCTGGAGCACCGCGACAAGGTCGACCTGACCCGTGCCGAGGGCGACACTCGTCTCGTCGGGCGCCTGTCCTGTCAGGTTGCCGATCGTCCCCTTCTTCATATCCTTGAGGTGGAGGAGGCGGAATCGCTGTGGGTGCTTGAGAAGCAGCTTCGCTGGGTCGGCTCCCCCGTGGTGGGCCCAGAAGACATCGTTCTGGAAGAAGACCGTCGCCGGGTTGGTCGCCTCCGCCAGCCGATCGAAGAGGGTGCCTGTCCCGTTCGGGACGAACTCATAGCCGTGCAGGTGGTACATAAACTTGAACCCTGCCGCCTGCAGCCGCTCTCCCGCCCGGTTGAAGACGGCGGCGGCTCGGGTCACATCGGCCGAGGTGAAGTCCTTCCCGTGTGGAATCCAGGCGCACCCAACGTACTCGACTCCGAAGATTTTCGCTTCCGTGACGACCCGCTCAAGGTCCTTCTCCAGCAGGTCAAACCCCGCATGCATACTCACCGGCTTCAATTGCGCCTTCACGAGGGCTTGGCGAAACTCCTCCGGCGTCAAGCCGTAGTAGCCTCCCCCCAACTCGACATTCTGAAAGCCCATCCCCCGCACCTTGGCCAATGTTCCAGGGACGTCCTTCTTCAACTGGTCCCGAACACTGTAGAGCTGCAGGGCCAGCGGTCCCTTGAACGATCCTGCTCTTCCTGGCGCCGGCTGGGCCCAGCTCCCCGCACTGATCATCATCAACAGGCAACATCCTGCTACCCAACTCCGTCCCACTTGCCACTGCTTTCCCATTCCTGTGCCTCCTTATTGTTTGGTCGTTCGGTCGTTCTCGGTCGGGTCTGTCTCGATTCGACCCCCATTGTGCCAGAAATCGATTGGAGTCCCAAAAACTTCGCTCTCCCTTCGATCAGCATTCAATTGACAACCACTCCCCGCCCCGGTATAGTCCTCTTTCGTTTTCCGTATCCCGAGACAGATCCAGAATGGATTCTTCCCGGAAAACGATC
>JBEIJP010000837.1:0-1582 GCA_040380245.1 Acidobacteriota bacterium
AACATCCCGAGGTACATCGACGGCTCGGAGGCGGAGGACCTCCATGACATCGAGGGCCACCTGAAGGGCGGCATCCCCGAGCGCGACATCGACGCGCTCGACCGCTACTGGAAGGTCTTCCCGACCCTCCGCAAGGCGCTGGTGAAGCCGCTTCGGAAGGGCTACGTCGACCTCGCCGTGCCGGCGGGCGACATCAGGAGCACCATCTTCGGCCACGCCGAGTTCACGCGGTTCCAGAAGGAGACCGCGGGGCTGTTCGACGCGTGGCGCGAGCGGTGGCTGCCGAGGCTGAAGGCGCTCAAGGCGGGCGCGAAGCCCAAGCAGCTGATCGCCGAGATGTCGGAGGACCTGCTCGCCACCTTCCGCGGCGCCCGCCTCGTCGACGCCTACGACGTCTACCAGCGGCTCATGGACCTCTGGGCGGCCTCGATGCAGGACGATGTCTACATGATCTCCGCGGAGGGTTGGAAGGCCGTCCTCGACGGGGCGCCGAACACCGACCTGATCCCTGTGGACCTCGTGAAGGCGAAGTACTTCGGCACCGAGGTCGAGCGCCTCGCGGACCTCGAGGCGAAGCGTGACGCCGTGACCCGCGAGATCGAGGAGGCGGTCGAGGAGCACGGTGGCGACGACGGGTTGCTGGCCGATGCGAGGAACGACGCCGACAAGATCAACAAGGCGTCGGTCGGGGCCCGGCTGAAGGTGATCGCCGCGGATCGCGCGGCGGCGGAGGAGCGCGCCCTGCTGGAGCGGATGCTCAAGCTGTGGGAGCGCGAGTCGGCGGCATCGAAGGCCGCGAAGGACGCGGCGAAGGCGCTCGAGTCCGCGGTCGCGGCGAAGTACGGGAAGCTGACAGCCGACGAGGTCAAGACGCTCGTCTGCGAGGGCAAGTGGATGGCGCAGCTCCATGTTTCCCGAGAAGCAGCCCAGTTCGACGCCTTAGTGCCGCTGATCTCGCGAGTCAGCGAATTGGCTGAACGATACGGAGAGCCACTCGCGAAACTCTCTGATTTCAGCGCCGATGCGGCGCAGCGGGTCGCTACTCATCTCTCGAGGTTCTCCCTGTGACACGCCAGGTCGCTCCTGTCCCGGACGCCGTGGTGATTGCCGAAGGCGGCGATTCGACGCGCGCTTGGCGAGTCGGTCGCTTACACCCAAGCCCAGCGCTGGTGCCGTCCGGGTGGAAACTCGTCCGCTTGACTGGCGTCGCGACGCTCGAGAGTGGGCACACCCCAAGTAGGAGTAGGCCGGAATACTGGAATGGATCGATACCTTGGCTTTCGCTCAACGATACGGGGCGACTTGGAACACGACGTCTATCTGCTACCAGCCAGTCCGTTTCGGCCTTGGGGATAGCGAACTCTTCCGCCCGGGTACTTCCCGCCGGAACGGTGGCGTTCTCACGAACGGCAACGGTTGGGAAGGTTGCGGTAATGGCGTTACCGATGGCGACAAGCCAGGACTTTGCCAACTACATCTGCGGTCCACTACTGGATTCCGATTACCTCTTCCACTTGTTTCAGAGCATGGGGAAGGAGTGGAAACGCCTGATGGCGGGCAGTACCCACAGCACCATCTACAT
>JBEIJP010000838.1:0-1581 GCA_040380245.1 Acidobacteriota bacterium
GGTCAGGTACTGACCGGGATCACGGCCGGTCTTGACGATCACGGCGCGCTGCTTTTGCGAACAGTAGACGGCGGGCTTCGGACGATAATTGCCGGCGAGGTTCACGGCCTGCGCGCTGGCAGCTCAATCACATGAACTATTTCAACTACTTTACAGAGATCGAGGACGAATTTGTCCGGCGTCGCGGGAGCCATCTGATGGTCTCACCGCTCGACTGGTCGCTGATGGAGGTCTGGAAAGAGCGTGGCATCCCGCTGCACATCATCCTCCGCGCGATCAACAACTCTTTCGATGGATATGACAAGCGTCCGAACAGGGGCAGAAAGGTCAATTCGCTCCTCTATTGCCGCCAGGAGGTCGAGTCCTGCTATCACGATTACCTGGAATCACGTGTTGGGGCGAGTGTTAAGGGGGGCGAGGCGGGTGGCGAGGCGTCCGGTCAGCCGAATGATCCGGCCGGGAACGGCCAGGGTGGTGAGAACGAGCCATTCAAGCCGGCGGCGATTCTCGAATATCTGGCGGAGCAGTCCGCCTCACTGCGCCAGCTTGCGAACGAGGCTCCGCAGGGAGGCCCGCTTCAGGAGGTGCTTGCACGGGTTACCGAACGGCTTGCCGAGGTGATCAATGATCTTTCGGGTGTCGCGGCGATCTCCTGTGAAGCGCTTGAATCGGATCTGACCCTGATCGAGGGGACCATTCTTGAGGGACTGCGCGCCAGCACGGATCCGGCGATGATGGCGGCCCTCGAGAAGGAAGGGAAGCAGCAGCTCAAAGCCTATCGTGAGACGATGAAACCAGAGGTCTATCAGCAGACCATCGACAACTTCGTCGCCAGAAGACTTCGGGAAATGTATCTGATACCGCGGTTGAGCCTCTTCTATTTGAATCCATGAGCGAAGAATATCCGATCAAAGCCAAAATTGTTGCCAAAATTACTGTTGGCGAGCAGTACGATGTGACGATCGAAAAGATCATCTACGGTGGTGAGGGGCTTGCCCGGATTGGCGTATTCACGATATTTGTGCCATATACGGCGCCGGGAGACCGGGTGCGGATTCGGATCGTCTCGGTCGAGCGTAAATTTGCGCGTGGCGTGATCGATGAGCTGCTTGAACCGGCGACGGTGCGTCGCGAGCCGCCGTGCCGTTATTTTGGAACCTGCGGAGGATGCCAGCTCCAGCACCTCCCCTACACCGCACAACTCGAGGTGAAGGTCGGCTTCATCCGTGAGTCGCTGCGCCGGCTTGGTGGAATCGACTGGTCCGCCACGATTCGGACTATTTCGGGGGCTGAATTGGGGTACCGGTCACGCGCCGAATTGAAGATCGCGCGTGACATCGACGGGCGTCCGCACTTTGGCTATTTCGAGTCGGGATCACAGCGACTCTGCGAGGTCGACTCCTGCCCGATCCTCCACCCGTTGGCTGAGCGTCAGCTTCAGCAACTGCGTAATCGCGCGTCGGAGCTGGACCCGAATGCAACCAGAGTATATTTGACGGTTGGTGATGACGGGGCACTCGCAACACCAGCCACTGGTGAGAACTCACGCAGCGCTGAGGTCGATTCACGCGGCACGATAGA
>JBEIJP010000839.1:0-1577 GCA_040380245.1 Acidobacteriota bacterium
AGGAAGTGGGCTCTACCAGATGGAAGGGCTGACCGAAGTGCGAGAGGTCCAGCTGGAGACTCCATTTGGTCCTCCCTCGGACTCCTTCATTCTGGGGACATTGGAAGAGACGCCGGTCGCCTTCCTGGCCCGACACGGGCGTGGCCATCGGCTGCTGCCAACGGAGTTGCCCTACCGCGCCAACATCTATGCGATGAAGATGTTGGGAGTGGAGCGGATCCTCTCGGCTTCGGCCGTCGGGTCGCTGCAAGAGCAGTATGCGCCCACCGACATCGTCATTCCAGACCAGTTCCTGGATCGGACACGAGGGCGGATTTCGACCTTCTTTGGCGAGGGCATCGTCGCGCACATCACCTTTGACCATCCGGTCTGCCACGTGGTCGGGGAGGCGATGGCCGCTGCTGGAGAGGAGATTGGCGTGACCGTTCATCGCGGGGGGACCTACCTCTGCATGGAAGGCCCAGCCTTCTCGACGCTCGCCGAGTCGAGACTCTACCGACAGTGGGGAATGGACATCATCGGCATGACCAACCTGCAGGAGGCCAAGCTGGCCCGGGAAGCCGAAATCTGCTATTCCACGCTGGCCCTGGTGACGGATTATGATTGCTGGCACCCGGAGCACAGTTCGGTGACGGTCGAGATGATCCTCGAATACCTGCATCGCAACGCGGTCAATGCCCAGCAGATCATTCGCCACTCGATCCGTCGGCTGCGGCAGGTTCCCCGGTCCTGCAAGTGCTCGAAGGCGCTCCGCCACGCGATTCTGACGCAGCGGGATCTCATTCCGGCGGCGACGCGCCGGAAGCTCGCGGCGATTCTGGACCCGGTCCTGGGAGGTGAGGCGTGAACACAACCCCATCGAATGGTCTTCGGATCGATCTGGGCAGGGCAGGCCTGCGCCAGGGGCTGCTCCTGCTCGCCCTGGCTGGTGGGCTGCTCTCCTTCGCGGAGGCGTCGGTTCGTCACGCGCCGCAAGGGCCCGGACGGGGCCCGATCACCGCGCCCCGGGACCCCGAGTTGGAGAAGCAGTCGCAACGCAATCTTGAGGTCGCCAAGTTCTACTTCTACAAGCGAAAGCCAGAGAAGAACGACCGAGGCGCCTGGGAGCGGATCAACAAAGCGGTCGAGAGCCGATTGATGGAGATTGTCGACACCCACCCGGACTTTGGCCGGATGGATGAAGTCTTCTTCATGCTGGGAGAGGTCTACCAGCGGGCCGGGGATCTGCCCGCGGCCCGGGAGAACTGGACCCGGGTGACGCAGAGTTACCCGGACAGCCCATTTGTGGAGCGTGCCCGCAAGCGGATGAACGAGACGGCGCCCTCCCCCAGCAAAGAGCCGAAGTGATCCCGGTCGATCAAACGAAGAGAAGAAAGGAATCAGAGATCCACATGTCATCCCCCCATCCCTCCAATCCTTTACTGGTGGTCGGTTCCGTGGCCATCGACTCCATCCGCACTCCCTTTGGAGAGCGGGAACGCAGTCTGGGAGGAGCCGCGCTCCACTTTTCCGTCTCGGCCTCCTTCTTCACGAAAGTGGGAGTGGTTGCGGTCATCGGCGACGATTTTACGGCGGAG
>JBEIJP010000840.1:0-1577 GCA_040380245.1 Acidobacteriota bacterium
CGCGCTGGCCGTGAACGGGCAGCGCGAGCTCCCCAACGATCACCTTGGCCAGCGCTTCGCTGGGGAACTTCCCATCCTGCGGCGGGATGCGTGTCAGATCGGTCGGCTGCTTCCTCAGCGCAGGAGAGACGATCCCTCGCCCATCTCCATTCACTCCGTGACAGCTGGCGCAGTTTTGCAGGAAGAGCTTCCGTCCCATTCCCCTCTCCTCGACCCGTGGTTGGTTCTGGGTCCGGGCCAGGGGAGAGACCAGCGTCGGCGCCGCAACGAGAACCAGCCACAGAAGAACCTTTTGATTCATTCGATCCGCTCCTTTCATTCCCTACTTGCTCGAGCTGTCGGACGCGGGATTGGCGGCGAGGAACAATACCCCGAGAGAGGTTCTGACTCGGCTTTCCCGCCACTGGCCAGGGCGAAGATAGCAGAATCTATGCTCTGCGCAAGTCGTCAGGTGTGGTGGGAGAGCCGCCGACCTCTTCGCCGTGCCCCCCCCTTCCGATCGCTGGTCTCTGGACGAACGATCGAGAAGTCGATCAGGTGGCGATCGACGTTGACCCGGTCGACCCGAACCCGCACGCTCTCCCCCAGTCCAAATCGATGGCCATGATGACGCCCGATGAGGCAGTGGGTTCGTGCGTCGAGGCGGTAGTGATCGTCTGTCAGGCTTCGAACCGGCACCAGCCCCTCGATAAAGAGCTCGGTCAGTTCGACAAAAAAGCCAAATTCCTGAACATTGATGATCATCGCGTCGAACTGCTCTCCGACGTGTTTCGCCATGAACGCCGCCTTCCGCCACTCGTCGAGCTCCATCTCGGCGGCATCGGCGGCCCGCTCCCGCTCACTCGCCTCCCGGGCAAGGGAACGGCATTGCGCCAGGTCGAAGAGCCGGGGGACCGGGCGCCCGGACATTTTTCGCGCAAAGGCCCGGCGGGAGTCCCCCCAGTCTGGATGGTCCAGCAGAAGCCCCCGCAGCAACCTGTGGACCAGCAGGTCCGGGTAGCGCCGGATCGGAGAAGTGAAGTGGGTGTATACCGGGGCGGCCAATCCAAAGTGGCCCTGGTTCTCCCCCTCGTAGCAGGCCCGCTGGAGGGACCGCAGCATCGCGTAGGCGATGACCCGCTCTTCGGGCTTCCCTTCCAACTGGCGCGAGAGGCGCTGGTAGTCGTGCGACTGCACGTTGCTCACCGGGAAGCGGTAGCCGTAGGCTTGCGCCAACTCGGCGAATTCGAGCACGCGAATCGGCTCGGGAGGAGGGTGGATCCGGTAGATCGAGGGGATCCCGAGCCGCTCCAGGTGGCCGGCGACCGTTTCATTGGCGAGCAGCATAAACTCCTCGATCAGACGATGCGCGATGTTTCGCTCCGCCTTGAGGACACCGGCGACACGCCCCTCGTCGTCGAACTCGAAGATCGATTCAGGAAGGTTGAAATCGATCGCCCCACGCGCGCCTCGTCGGCGAATCAGGATGCGTGCCAGCTGCTCCATGCGCTGGAAGAGATCGAGCAGGGAAGCGTAGCGCCCGGTCAAGGCAGGATCTCCCCCCGCGAGAAGCCGGTTGACATCGGTGTAGGTCATCC
>JBEIJP010000841.1:0-1565 GCA_040380245.1 Acidobacteriota bacterium
CAGGCACCGATCCTCTTCTACCGATCCTCTTCTACCGATCCTCTTCTACCGATCCTCTTCTACCGATCCTCTTCTACCGATCACCGGCACTCCAGCGCACACACCCTGGGGTCGTGACAGATCATTCAGGGCGCTTGTCCCGGACTTTGCAAAAGTCCCGCCTCGGCTTGCGAGAAAAGACCATGCAAACTTGCAGCCACTGCTGAACGGGGCTAGTATTCGCGACATCGGAGAAATCGTATCTGTCGGCCCGTGACCTGTCCGTCCGGCAGATCTCCCCAACTTTCAGAAATGGCGAAAAGGAGAGACACCTTGGCTACAAATCGTGGAGTCGCGTATATCGAGCCCGGCAAGGTTGAAATCAAATCGATCGACTACCCCAAACTGCGGATGCCCAAGAGCGAGACCGATCCCTTTGGCGGCAAGGATGCGCCGCACGGAGTCATCCTCAAGGTCGTGACGACCAACATCTGCGGATCGGACCAGCATATGGTGCGCGGACGAACGACCGCGCCACAGGGTCTGATTCTTGGTCATGAGATCACCGGCGAGATCATCGAGAAGGGCAGTGATGTCGAGATGCTCGAGGTGGGAGATCTGGTGACCGTTCCGTTCAACATCGCCTGCGGACGTTGTCGCAACTGTCGCGAGGGAAAGACCGGAATCTGCCTGACGGTCAATCCGGCGCGGCCCGGCGCCGCCTACGGGTACGTCGATATGGGCGGCTGGGTCGGTGGCCAGGCGGAGTATGTCATGGTTCCCTACGCCGACTTCAACCTCGTCAAGTTCCCCAATCGGGAAAAGGCGATGGAGAAGATTCGGGATCTGACGCTCCTCTCCGACATCTTCCCGACAGGCTTTCACGGGTGTGTGCAGGCGGGGGTCGGGCCAGGTTCGACGGTCTACATTGCCGGCGCCGGGCCGGTTGGTCTGGCCGCGGCGGCCGGAGCGCAGCTGCTGGGGGCGGCGGTGGTGATCGTCGGGGATATGATTCCGGAGCGGCTGGCGCAGGCGCGCAGCTTCGGGTGCGAGACGATCGATGTCAGCAAGGTGACGAGTTTGGGTGAGGCGATCGCCGAGAGTCTCGGCGAGCCGGAGGTCGACAGCGCGGTCGACTGCGTCGGCTTTGAGGCACGCGGACACGGCGCCGACGCCGTGGTCGAGCGCCCGGCGACGGTGCTCAACTCCCTCCAGGAGATCGCGCGGGCCGGCGGTTCCATCGGCATCCCGGGGCTCTACGTCACGGGCGATCCCGGGGGCGTCGACGCCGCTGCCAAGATTGGCGCACTCTCGATCCGCTTCGGTCTCGGCTGGGCGAAGTCCTGCTCGTTCCACACCGGACAGTGCCCGGTCCTTCGCTACAATCGCCAGCTGATGAAGGCGATTCTCCACGATAAGGTCCACCCGGCGAAGGCGGTCAATGTGACCATGATCAGCCTCGACGATGCGCCAAAGGGATACAAGGACTTCGACCAGGGCGCGGCGAAGAAGTATGTGATCGACCCGCACGCTACCGTCAGATAGGGGGATCACGGCCTGGTCAAAGATGCCACAAGGGTGCCACA
>JBEIJP010000842.1:0-1562 GCA_040380245.1 Acidobacteriota bacterium
CCTGGGGAAACCGCTACTTCTTTTCTGGCCTCTCGATGGCCAGGAGCGGCACCGTCGCCGCGGTTCGTTCGAGCCATCGTGAAGCGCCGCTGCTCGTCACCTTCGAGCGGGGGAAGTGGGAGACGATGCGGACGCTGGTCGATGTCAATGCCGATGTCCTCAACGGAAGGACGCTCGGCGAGGCCGAAGAGCTCTGGTACCCCTCGTCGGATGGGACGAAGGTGCAGGGCTGGTTGATCAAGCCGGCCGGCTACGAGCCCGGGCGCAAGTATCCCCTCGTCCTCTGGATCCACGGAGGGCCCTGGTCGATGTACTCGATCGGCTGGAACTGGGCCTTCCAGAACTTTGCCGCGGAGGGCTACGCCGTCCTCTACACCAATCCGCGCGGTTCGACCGGCTACGGGCAGGAGTTCGTCAATGGCATTCAGTACAGCTATCCCGGCAAGGACTATGACGATCTGATGGCCGGGGTCGACGCGGCGATCGCCAGGGGCTTCATCGACGAGAAGAACCTCTTCGTCTGCGGTGGGAGCGGCGGAGGCGTCCTGACCGCCTGGATCGTCGGCCATACCAACCGGTTTACGGCGGCGGTCTCGATGCGGCCGGTGATCAACTGGCATTCATTTGTCGGGACGACGGACGGGCCGAGCTGGTACTCCCAGTTCCGCAAGTACCCGTGGGAGGATCCGATGGAGTTTGCGGTCCGGTCCCCGCTCCACTATGTCGCCAACGTGACGACGCCGACGATGGTCATGACGGGCGAGGCCGATCTGCGGACGCCGATGGGGCAGAGCGAGGAGTACTATCGCGCCCTCAAGATGCTCAAGAAGGAGACGCTCCTGGTGCGAATGCCGGACGAATACCACGGATGGCGGCGTCCGTCCCATCAACTGGCGCAGCAGCTCTACCTGATGGCCTGGTTCGCGAAGTACCGACGGGGCGATCAGCCGTCAGCGGCGCCGGCGCGCTAGGGGGAGAAAGCGGATGGGGGTCCTGGACGGCGTAACAGTATTGGATCTGACGCGGTTGCTGCCCGGGGCGGTGGCCTCGATGATGCTCGGCGATTTTGGAGCCCGGGTGATCAAGATCGAGGCGCCGGGGGGCGGGGATCCGATGCGCTACCTGCCCCTTGGGACGGAAGACCCGGAGGCCTCCTTTCGCCTGATCAACCGCAACAAGCGGAGCCTGGTGCTCGATCTCAAGTCGGAGGCGGGTCGGGAGATCTTTGGGCGGCTGGTCGATCGGGCCGACGTCGTGCTCGAGGGGTTCCGGCCAGGGGTCATGGATCGCTTGGGGATTGGGGAATCGGCGTTGCGGGCGCGCAACCCACGCCTCGTCTACTGTGCCTTGACCGGCTTCGGGCAGGACGGTCCGAACCGGCTGCGACCGGGCCACGACGCCAACTACCTCGCGCTCGCGGGGCTCCTCGGCGTCAATGGAGAGCGGGAAGGCCCGCCGCGGCTCCCCGGGGTGCAGATCGCCGACCTCGCCGGGGTTAGCCTCCACGCGGTGATTGGGATTCTGCTCGCCCTGTTGGCGCGGGAACGGACTGGACTCGGGCA
>JBEIJP010000843.1:0-1560 GCA_040380245.1 Acidobacteriota bacterium
AGGATGATCTTGCCGTCATTTGACAGAACGCGACGATCGCGGTGCGACTGGAAGCAGGGCGCTCTGCTCCTCCTGCTCCTCCCCCTCCTGTTCGCTGGCGGCGTCACCGCGCAACCGCCCGCCCCTGCAAAGGGAACCCGCGTTGAGACGGGGGAGATCAATGGCGCCCCCTTTCGGATCGAGCTGCCCGATCCCTTGCCGGTGAGCGGACTTGCCGGCCTCGTCGTCTACTGCCATGGGTACCAGGTCGCCAGTGCGCCCTATCGCTTCGATCTGCTGCGGGGAGCGGTCCTTCGCCAACTCTTCTTGAAGAGGGGCTTCGCATTCGCCGAATCGGCCTACAGTCGCCAGGGCTGGGCGATCAAGGAGGGGGTCGAAGACACCGAAGCACTGCGGAGATACTTTGTCCGGACCTACGGCGAGGTCCGCGAGGCCTACGTTCTGGGCCACTCGATGGGGGGAGTCATCACCCTCGCGACGATCGAGCGCTACCCGGAGGCCTATCAGGGAGCCTTGCCAATGTGTGGCCCGCTCAACGCCAGCCTCAACGGGCTGCAGGAGCGGGTCTTCGATATGCTGGCGACCTTTGACGCCCTCTTCCCCGGAGTGGTCGGGCCGCTGACGGGACTGGCCGCGGGGGCCAAACTCGACGGCGCCAGGGTCAAGACGGCGATCGACGGGGTGCCGGAGCGGGCGGCCAGTTACGCCGCGCGCTACAGTCTGGCGGGGCCGGGGGAGATTCCCGGAGTCCTCCCCTTCTTCTATGAGATCAACCGCGAACTGCAGGCCCGAGCCGGCGGTAACCCGTTCGACAATCGACAGACCATCTACGATGGATTTGGAGACGACCTCTCCCTCAGCCGCACGATCCAGCGGGTGGCGGCAGACCCGCGCGCCCGGGACTATCTCCGCCAGTACCATCTGCCGACAGGGATGGTCGCGCGCCCCGTCCTGAGCCTCCACACGATCCACGATCCGCTGATTCCGGGACGCTACATCAGCGACTATGCGGCGATCACCCGGCTGACGGGACGCCAGGATCTCTTCATTGCCAAATTCACCGCGGGCCGTGGTCACTGCGCGTTTACCCCACCACAGATGGACACGGCGTTCGACGAACTGCGGCGCTGGGCGCGCGAAGGCGTACGGCCGGAGCCGGGCGAGGTACGATAATCGATGAACTATCTGGATCTGGCGATTCTGCTTGTCTACCTGGTGGGCACCGTCCTCTTTGGCGCCTGGTTTTCGCGGTCTCACCGCAACCTCCAGGACTACTTCGTCAGCGGCCATCGCGTCCCCTGGTGGGCGATCATGGGATCGATCGTTGCGACCGAGACCAGCACGGTGACCTTCATCAGCGTCCCTGGTTACGCCTACGGCGGCAACTTCACCTTCATGCAACTGGTCATCGGCTACATGATCGGGCGCCTGACGGTGACGATCCTCTTCGTCCCCTCCTATTTTAAAGGGGAGATGCTGACGGTCTACCAGCTGCTCGGGCAACGCTTCGGAGCGGGCGTTCGGCGTCTCGCCTCCGCCCTCTTTCTGGTCACACGAACA
>JBEIJP010000844.1:0-1560 GCA_040380245.1 Acidobacteriota bacterium
CTGGCCCTGCTCGGAACAGTCGGGCGGGAGGCGACGGCGCAGGAGATCCAGCGGATCCCGGACCGGGAGATCCGGCCGCTGCTCGATCAGATCGTCGGGGCGAGCGACCGCGTCCGAGAGTCGGTCAAGGAAGACCTGCAACGGGGGCGAGGCAATGGGGGATCGAGCGGATTGCGCGAGCTGACCGAAGAGGTCGCCGTCGCCGCGCGCCGCTTGCGAAGCACCTATCGCCCGGAGCGCCCGGCGGGAACAGAGGTCGAGGAGCTGCTGCGGCGAGCCGAGCGGGCCGAGCAGGCCGTCTTTGCCGGCGCCCAGCTGCACCAGACCCGCCAGGCCTGGGCGGCCCTCCCGGGACTGCTCGACAAACTGGCGTTCGCCTATCGCACGACAGTCAAGGACGCGGGGAAGACTGGACGTCCGGCGAGGATGAATGACGAGCAGATCGTCGAGCGGGTCGAGACCGTTCAGTCGCTGGCCAGCCAGCTACGCCGGGAGATTGGTCAGGTCTATCAGAATCGCAATTCGCAAGGGGCGGATTGGCGGGCGCGGGAGGCCGCCCTCGTCAACCTGCAGGACCTGGCCGAGACCAGCAAGCGTCTCGCCAGGAAGGTGGGAAACACCGGGTCCGGCGGGACAGAGATGAGCCAGCTGATCCGCTTCGGCAAATCGCTGCAACGCCATTTTCTGAAGGAACCACCCTCTCCGCTGCTGCGGGACCGGGGCGGTCGATCGTCCTGCAGCTCAATGAGCTTGCGCGCGAGTATCGCCTCGAAACCATCTGATCCCTCCGACCGATGATCCCGCCCGGATCGAGAGGTCAGGGGAGCTCCCGGAGCCGCTCCTCGATGGTCGAGTCGAGAGAGAGGGCGGTGGCCAGCGCCTTTTTGGCGCTCGCCAGCTGACCGCGTCGACGCAGGGTCTGGCTGAGGTAGAACCAGCCCTCGGCCATCTGCGGGGCGAGCTGAGTGGCCTTTTCGAACTGCACGGTCGCCTCGCTCAGCTTGCCTTCCTGAAGGCGTTGGCGACCGACGATGATGGCGGTGGCGGCGGCCTCCTGGTCCTGCTTGCGGCGCAGCAGTTGGGCAGCCTCCTGGAGAGCGGCCCGGGCGCCTTCCAGATCGCCCGTCTGACGTAGAGCGGTCGCCAGCGAGTTATGGACTTCGTGGCTCTCGGGGGAGAGTTCGATCGCCAGGCGGTACTGTTCGATGGCCGGGGCGAAGGCGCCCTGTCGCTGCAGAATGTTGCCCAGAACGTAGCGGTATTCGGGATCTTTCGGACGGCGCGCGATCGCCGCTTCGAGCGCGGCCCTGGCGGGGTCAAGATTGGCCTGCTGGTAGAGGATCTCCCCCCGCGTGAAGTAGGCGTCGGCAAAGTCCGGCTGGAGCTGATGGCATTTTTCGAGGAGGGCGAGGGCGCGCGAGCGCTCATCGGCGCGACGCAACGCCAGGGCGAGGTTGTAGTGGGCCTCGATCGATTCAGGGTCCCCCCGGAGGATGGCCTCGTAGGTCTCGATGGCGCGGGGGATGTCTCCCTGCTGGGTCAAGGCCAGGCCAAGGTTGA
>JBEIJP010000845.1:0-1557 GCA_040380245.1 Acidobacteriota bacterium
GCCGCCGGCGGCCCTTGTGCCCGCAAGAAGACCCGCGCCAGACACCTCCCCGGTGCCCAGTGCGCCCGCCGTGAGAGTCCCCTCACGCCGGGTGCGTCGGCTGAGCGATGTCGAGATGATCCGGCGGCAGATCGTCCGGGCAGAGCGGGAGTACCAGGGGGCGGTCCGCCTGCTGGAGCGGGCCATCGCGCGGCGGCGCGACTCGCTCGATCCGACCGTCGTGCGGCAGTACGAATCGAGCCTGGCGCTGATCGACAGCTCGATTCGACAGAGCCGCGCGACATTGCGCGAGAACACGGACGATCTCAGCGCGGGACAGTTTCTGCTCGCGGCCTATGCCCGTAAGGTCGAACTGATGCGGGATATCGCGATCCCATGGGATTGAGGGGACGATGTCGGAGACGCGAAAGGGAAGCCGTGACAAGCAGGCGCCGGGAGGGGCTGTCTGCTGCTCGTCGCTACCGTTGGCTGCGTGCCGGGGACTCCCGGGGGCAGCTTCATCGCAAAAAAGATCGATTCCCTGAAACCTTGAGCGCCAGACTCCCACCTACTCCGCGTAAGAACAACTACCCACGACCTCATCTCGAAAGGAAGGGAACCGCAATGCAATTCGTTTCAAAAAAGATGGCGCTCTATGTTGGACTGGTCTGGCTCGCCTCGACGTCGAGCCTCTTCGGGCAGGACTTTCAGAAGAGCTATTCACTTACCGACGGTGGCGGGATCAGTGTCCAGAGCATCTCCGGCGATGTGACGGTCACTGGCTATGACGGTCAGACGGTTCTGGTGATGGGGTACAAGGAGGGGAGGGATCGCGAAAAGGTGACGATCGAGGAGAGCCTCTCCGGAAACAACCTCTCGATTCGCAGTCGCTATCCCAAAAACTGCAACTGCGGGGCCAGTGTGCGCTTTGACGTCAAGGTGCCGCGTGAGCGCAACTTCCGGTTCGACTCGATCAGCAGCGTCAGCGGCGATGTCGAGGTCAGCGGCGTCACCGGCAAGGTTGACGCGAAGTCGGTCAGCGGCGATGTCGTCGTCCGCGAAGCTGCCGGTTCGGTCGAGGCCAAATCGACCAGCGGCGACGTGAGGGTCGGTGAGATCAAGGGCTCGGTCAATGCCGCCTCGGTCAGTGGCGATGTGGACGTGACTATCACGCAGTTGAGCGCTGTCCAGAGTATGGATTTCACCTCGATCAGCGGCGACGTGCACGTCCGGCTCCCCGCCAGTCTCGACGCGGAGGTCAAGATGACGACGTTGAGCGGCAGCCTGCAGACCGATTTCCCTCTGACGATGGAAAAGGATCGATTTACCCCGGGACGACGTGCCAGCGGCCGGGTTGGCACCGGCGCCACCCGTCTGAAGCTCGCTTCCATCTCAGGCGATGTTTCTCTCCGACGTACGTAATTGGCGCCCGATGAGGGGAGTCCCCTGGGCTCCCCTCGCATCAATGGAGAGATCACAGAGAAGAAGATTGTGTTCTGGGGCTGGTCAACCGACGACGAACCTGGATCAAGTTCGCCAATGCCGTGAGCAGTGACCGGAGGACAACCCGCTGGTTCC
>JBEIJP010000846.1:0-1557 GCA_040380245.1 Acidobacteriota bacterium
CCTCACATCGCCGGATCCAATGATGATCCACTCACGCCCGCCTCTCTTTCTTCACCGTAGCGACTCGACCCGCGTCTGCCAGGCGAGGCTCTTCCGCAGGATCCGCAGCCGGGCGCCCTGGAGATCAGAGACAAGCCCGTCGAGCTGGTCGAGAATGGCCTCCAGCAGGGCCGGGGCAAAGAGCCCGGCATGGGTGGTCACGATCGGATAGTAGGACAAGACCACGGTCCCATCCACCCCCCGATGAAAGGCGAGGACCTCTTCGGGGGACAGGGTCTCGACGGGAGCCTGCACGGGAATCACCAGCCGCGGCACTCCTTGATGGTACGCCTCGCCCTCGCGCCACCCAACCAGCAACAACGAAAGCAGAATCCCCTGCTCCCGGAGATAGTCTGGGGTGAAGATCGACCTCTGGTCGGAGGGGGTCGAGAGCCGCGGCCCTGAGGCCATTCCTTCCGGGACAATCAGCTGGGAGTTGTAGAGCACGCCGATCGCGGAGGTGTGCGCGACGGGAACCGACACCCATTGCCCAAAACCGTAGTCGGTCGGTGGAGGCGGGGCGCCGGTCTCCAGCTCGTCCAGGACTCGGGCCCGGTAGTCGAGATGAGAGGTCGACTGCACAATCGTCGCGATCCGCATGGAAACATCCCCTCCCTTCACTCGTACCCACCTACCGTAGAGTTTTGCCGGGCGTCCTCGCCGACAGGCCTTCGCCACTCTCCTTTAAAACGCATCAACCCGTGGATCGGGCGCTCCGTCAGCACGTTGAACTGGTACATCTGATGGTGCACATCCGCCGGGTCGTTCCAGTCCGGCGACCCATCCTGCGTAAAGGCCTTGAGCGACAGATAGTAGACACTGTAGGCCAGCTCCAGGATCGGAAGATGGAATTCGATGATGTTGGGTCCCGGGACGAGGGAGAGCGTCGCCGGCGAGGTGTCGAGGTTGTTGATCGTCCCAAGATAGACACCATCGTAGCGATGCAGGTCAACGGCAAAGATCGGGGCTGGCCAGGGATCGTCGGCCTCGAGGTGCAGACGAATGGTCACCGGCTCCCCGCTGCGCAGGACCCACGTCGCCTCTCCACGCGGATTGATCAGCTCGACCCCGGAGAAGCGGATCCGCTGGTTCCCCCAGCGCGTCCCGGTCAACTGCAGCTCCCGCAGAATCGCCTGATGGTCGACCGCGCTGAGGCCGCTGTGGCGCGCCGCATCGCGCAATCGCTCATCCTCCAGCTTGATGCAGAACGCCTGATAGGCGGTTACCACCTCTTGCGCCGGGCCAAGCATCATCACCCGGCCCCCCTCCAGCCACAACGCCCGATCGCAGAAGCGCTGGACCAACCCCGGGTCATGTGAAACGAAGAGGACGGTCTTGCCCGCTTTGCGGAAATAGTCCATCCGGTCGAGCGATTTGCGCTGAAAATAGACATCGCCCACCGAGAGAGCCTCATCGACGATCAGGACATCCGGATCGACGTGGATCGCCGAGGCGAAGGCCAACCGCATCAACATCCCCGTCGAATAGGTCTTGACCGGCTGATCGATGAATGCTTCC
>JBEIJP010000847.1:0-1549 GCA_040380245.1 Acidobacteriota bacterium
ACCTCAAGATGGGGGACTGGCTGCGCAAGGTGCCGCCGTCCTACGTCGACCTCGAGGTCAAGCTGGCTTCGATGAATGGCAGCGGCATCGCGGTGACGCTCCTCAGCACCAACGATCCAGGCCCCGAATGGTTTGGCGAGGATGGGCCGGCGGTCGCACAGCTGATTCACGATTCGCTGGCAGGAGTGATCGCCAGGCACCCCACACGGTTCCGGGGGCTCTGCACGCTGCCATTGCAGAACGAGGCGGCGGCGGCGGCCGAGCTGGATCGCTGCCTCAAGAAACTCTCGTTTGTCGGGATTCTCCTCTACACCAACCTGGCGGGGGCGTGGTGTGACGAGCCGCAGTTCCACTGGCTCTATGCCCGGGCGGAGGAGCTGGGCGTGCCGATCCTGCTCCATCCGGCAAGGCCGATGACGACCGAGCAGGTCAAGGGCTACGAGCTGACCAGCACACTCGGCAATATGTTCGAGAACTCGATCGCGCTGGCCCGCATCATCGCCAGCGGCCTGCTCGACAAGCATCCCCGGCTCAAGCTGGTCTGTCCGCATCTGGGCGGCGCCTTGCCCTACATCTCCGGGCGAATGGACCATCAGCTGCACGTGCTCAAACGGGGACCGCAGAACCTGCAGCGCAAGCCGAGCGAGTATCTGCGGTCGATCTACCTCGACATCGTCTCGCCGCTCCCCGAAGCGATGCGCTTCGCCGTCGATTTCTGCGGTCCGGACAGACTGCTCTTCTCGAGCGACCATCCCTGGGTGCAGCCCCACGAGATTCTCGAGCCGCTGCGGAGCCTGCGGCTCCCCCCCGCGACCGAGGCGAAGATCCTCGCCGGCAACGCCCGGCGACTCTTCCAGTTATGAGTGGCCGCTTCGTGTAAGGCCTGATCCGACGACGGCCTTTTGAACCTGAGCAAGGCAGCTCAGGATTGTTCGGGCGGGCGGCCCCGAGGGGAACTCCGCTGACCAATCCGGGGAGCTGTCCATCGCTTGCACGACAAATGGACCCGACAGGGGGATCGAATTCGACTCGGTCCTTTTCTGAAGTCATTACAAATGAATGGTGGCCACGGCACTCCAGCGACGGCGTGATTCCGGGCACAACAGGAGACTCCATCAATGAAACACCGACGATCCACCACCTGGCGAGCCTTCGGGCTCTGCTTTTTCCTCCTCTTGCTCGCCGCGCCTACGGTCTTGGCCCAGCGCGCGCAGCTGACTGGACGTGTGACAGATGGAGCGGGCGCGATCGTTCCGGGTGCCCAGGTCGTCGCTACCAACCTCAACACCGGGGTCAGCCGGGAAGGGCTCTCGAATGACGAGGGCTACTACACGATCCCCCTGCTGCCGCCAGGTGAGTATCGCCTCTCTGTTCGCAAGGATGGGTTCAAGCCAGTCGTTCAGTCAGGGGTCACGTTGCAGGTCGAGCAGGTGCTCCGACTCGACTATGTCCTCGAGACAGGTGTGGTCACCGAGACGGTGACGATTGCCGCGAGTCTTGGCGCGAGGATGGAGACGGAGACCTCCACCCTTGGCAAGGTCGTCGATCA
>JBEIJP010000848.1:0-1544 GCA_040380245.1 Acidobacteriota bacterium
CGGAGACCTTTCCCGCCAACCTTGCTGACGACGCGCCTCACTCGATTCAGGAAGGACGGGTCATGCCGGTATCGCCCCGAAGGGGCGGCGCATACCAGCCCATACTCTGGGGATGCTGCCTCACACGATCTCTGAATCCGCGAGCGAGGCCAGTGGTATGACTTCGACCCGGTCGGACAATCGATAGCGCTTCGTTCCGGGATAGACCACCGCGACACGCTCCAGCCCCAGATCTTCCAGCGCCATGCGGATCGAGGGAGTCAGTTTGGGCGCATCGGCACGTTTACACTCGATGCCGAAGAACCGGTCGCCGCGGCGGAGCAGAAGGTCGATCTCCGCTCCCTGATGCGTCGCCCAGAACCAGGCTTCCTCATGCGGCGTCGTCGCCAGAACCTGCTCGATCACCATCCCTTCCCAGGAAGCGCCCAGACGGGGATGGGTCAGCAGACCCTTCTGGGTCTCGATACCGAGGAGCTGATGGAGCAGGCCCGTGTCCCGAGTATAGATCTTCGGTGATTTGATTTGCCGCTTGCCCAGATTGGCATGCCAGGGCTGGAGCTGACGAACCATCAGGGCATCGGTCAACAGATCGAGGTAGCGTCGCACCGTCGTCGCATTCACACCAAGAACCCGCGCTGGCTCGGCGGAATTCCAGTACTGGCCGTGATAATGGGCGACAAGGCTCCAGAAGCGCAGCAGCGCGATTGCCGGGACGCGGACCCCCCATTGCGGCAGATCCCTCTCCAGCAGTGTCATCACAAACTGTTTTCGCCAGGCCAGGCTGTCCGCTTCATTACCCGCCAGCCACGAACGGGGAAATCCACCCCGCAACCAGAGGGAATCGATCGCCTCACTTCCGACTTCGCGAAGCGTGAATCCGCCAATTTCGATCCGTTCCAGGCGGCCGGCCAGGCTCTCCGAACTCTGCCGCAGCAGTTCTCCCGCGGCACTCCCAAGGATCAGAAACCTGGCCCGTGGCCCACTTCGATCCGCCAGGACGCGCAGAATCGGAAAGAGGTCTGGCCGGCGCTGCACTTCGTCGATCACGATCAGACCCTGCAGGGATTCGAGCGCCGTCCGTGGCTCTTCCAGACGGGTGATGCTGACGGGATCTTCCAGATCGAAATAGTTGGCGGAGTCCTCCGGGACGAACATCCTCGCCAGGGTCGTCTTTCCAGACTGTCGCGGTCCGGTCAGAATCGTCACCGGACTCCGCTCGATCGACACTCTTATCCGCTCAACCACGTCTCGTCGTTCGATCATCATGGAGCCAAAATACCACGAAAATCCTGCACATGAGTATCGTTTTTCCTGGTATTTCAATGCTGAGAGGCACCGGTCTGACCCTTCTGCCTCCAGGCATTCCTCCTATCCCACTTCCTGATGCCTGGGAGATTGGATCGGTTCTACTTCCCCGTAATGCTTCGCGAAGCACCCCCACAGACCGTGTTGACGACGCGCCTCTCTCGATTCAGGAAGGACGGGTCATGCTGGCACCGCCCCGAAGGGGCGGCGCATACCAGCCCAGGGTGAAACCCTGGGTA
>JBEIJP010000849.1:0-1541 GCA_040380245.1 Acidobacteriota bacterium
CTTCCGGAACCCCCATGATCTGTCCGCTGAGGAGGATATTCTCGCGCCCCGTATAGTCGGCGTTGAACCCACTCCCAAGCTCGAGAAGAGCCGTAACCCGCCCCTCGACCTTGACCCGCCCCGTCGTCGGCTGGAGCACCCCGGCAATCATCTGCAGAAGGGTCGACTTCCCTGCCCCATTGCGCCCAATCACCCCCAACGCCTCGCCGGTCGCCACTTCGAGCGAGACCTTCTCGAGGGCACAAAAATCGCGGTGATACCGACGCCGCCCCCGCCACACCAGCTCCTTCAGCCGGGCCGCGGGGGAATCGTAGATCTGGTAGCGCTTGGAGAGGTTCTCGGCTCGTATCATATTGACTCAAACGGCGATTTCTGTTTCAAGCGCCGCCTAGGGGGGTGTCTGGGGCTCACCGCAGAGCTCGGTAGTAGATCTGATCTCATTCAGGTTAATCGTAGAGCTCTTCCGGATAGCGGACCAACTTGTGAGTCAGCTTACGGCCGACGGCAAAGATGTTGTCTCCCCGCCAGGCCCTCGGGACGCGGGTGCGATCGAGCTGACGGAGAAGCTCCTCGCGTGTCTCGTGCCACATATCGCGGGTCTCGAGATGTTCGACCAGCAGGCCCGCCGATTCGAGCGCGGCGCGCACATCCCCGGGGGTGTATTCGCGCGCGTGGCGATCGGAAGGGTGGCGTCGGTTGTACTGTCCGTAGATGTAGGGGCTGTTGCCGGCGCGAAGGGCTTCGACGCTGTGCGCACTGGCGATGTTCGGGGTCGTCAGGATCAATCGGCCGCCCCAGGTGAGAACCCGATGAATCTCGAGGAGCATCTGCATCGGGTCTTCGCGGAGGTGCTCGATCAGTTCGCAACAGAGGACGACATCGATCGAGCCATCCGGAAATGGGAGTGGCTGTCGCTCGACATCGACATTGTGCATCCGGAAATAGAGGGTCTCTCCGGTCTGGGCGTGGCGGAGCGACATCTCCTTGGTTGGGGGCGGGCCCTCCCACCAGTTGGTGACGAGGATCTCACCGTACTGGGCGTGTCGATGGAGGAGGGCGGGCAGCTGGAGATAGCTGCTCAGCTCAAGGATCCGTGCCCGCGGGTGGCCGACCGGAGTCAGGCGGAGGGTCTCGAGGAGTCGACGGCCGTGGGTGCGCAGGTAGCCGATGGCTTCGGGCCGATCGGCAAAGAAGCAGGCCGCGTCATCGAGCGCGGCCTGCCCCTCGGCCTCGGAGAAGCGCAGCAGGGGCTCGGCGGGAAAGTCGAGGGCCGACTCGGTCTCGACGAGCGGTCGCGCGGGTCGCCTGGTCTCCACCAGACGGCGGGCGAGGTCGAGATACCGCTCGGCAGAGCGCTCGACGGCGCACTCACGCCGCGCCCATTCCGCCGCTCGCTGTCCCAGCCCCTCACGGAAGCGAGGTTGATAGGCGAGCGTCCGCAGACGCTGTGCCAGCTCCACCTCCTCCTGGGGCCCGAGCGGCACCTTGAGACAGACCTCATCGGGAAGATCCCGGAACTGCCCAAAGTCTGTCACCAGGAC
>JBEIJP010000850.1:0-1541 GCA_040380245.1 Acidobacteriota bacterium
CAGCCCGTCCCGACTAGCCCGACCATCCCGGCCAGCAGGCAGGCCAGGCCCAGGAGAGTGGTGTTGATTCTCGATTGTCTCATTGCTCGATCCTCCATCGGTTTCGGTTATTGAATGCGGAAGGTGCCCCCGACCATCTTCATCGAGCAGCTGTATTCGAGCGTGCCGGATTTGGCGGGGGTGAATTCGACGACCACGGGTTGGTTGATCGGCAACTCGCGGCGGATGTTGTACTCCTCCAGGATGATCTCGGTGGCGCAGGTCACCGCGAATTGACGGAGGAAGGTGATCCGGGCGGGCACCCCGCGGCGCAACCGCACCGTGGCCGGTTGATAGCCCTTCTCGGTGAGGGTGACGCTCGCCTCCTGGACGCGGGGTCTCCGGCGGGGGGAATCGCCCCGTCCCACCAACGGCGTGACCGTCAGGCAGACCAGGCCGAGTGTGAGCACGACACGGCGAAATGGCTTCATCTCTTTCTCTCCTTTGCTGACGCGACGCGGCTTCGTGACCCGTGTGGGCCCCTCTCTCGAGCGGCGCTCCGCGTGGTCGTGACGAAGTGGTCGAACAACCGGTCGGCCGATCGCACCGCGGCGAGCGCCGACGCGTTCCATCCAGCGGCAGCCATTCTTTGACACGAAGAGGCCCCGCGACGGACAGTGGGTCGATCTGTGGGAGAGTCAGTGGCTACAGGCGAAAGGTCGCGAGGTGAAGGTAGGTTCCGCTCCGATCGCGGAGCTCGAGCAGGGTCAGCGCCGGGTGGCACTCATCGGGGGGGATCGCCATCCCCGCCAGAGTCGGCGGAGTGGGCAGGAGGACCGGGCCGGGAACGGGCAAGGTCTGTCGACTCCCCGGCAGGCCGACCGGCAGCGGCAGCGGATCGTCGAGGCAGGCGCAGAACTCCGCGCCGCTCGGCGCCGGTTCGCAGGCCGTCTCCGGCATTTCTCCCATACCCCCGCCCATGGCCATCGGGCAGACGGTCGCCTCTGTCTCGCAGCAGGCCATCTCCGCCTCGGCGGGCAGGCTCTCCGCGATCAACCGCGGCAGCGGGCCTCCCGTCAGGAGGAGAAAGAGGGAGATTGTCAGAATCCAGATTCGCATCACCTTTTTTTCTACCAGATCGGAAAGCGCCGGGTCAAACGGGAGCCCGGACGCCCCGGCTCCGGCCAGGGCTTTTGCAACGTCGATATTGATCGATTCGGGTTGAGAAAACATCGAGGAGACCCGCATCAGAGCGGTCAATCTCCTATCGTTGAACCTTGGTCTACTTATCTGAGCGCCAGGCAGGAGTGTCGTGTCATCTTCCGCCCCGAAGGGGCGGTGCATACCAGCCCCGGGTGAAACCCTGGGTATCCGCGGGAGACATGCGGCGTTCTTATGGAACGCCGCATACGGTGGAATCGAGCACACATCCTCAATTCCCTGTTTTGGGGTGTTCCTTCACTACGCCGGGGGATGCCGTTGACGCTACCCAGGGCGTTGCCCTGGGCTGGTATGCGGTGTCCCGTTGGGACACCGAAGGCAGATCTTGCTTTCCCGATGAC
>JBEIJP010000851.1:0-1539 GCA_040380245.1 Acidobacteriota bacterium
GGGAGGTGGCCTTGCGGGCACAATCTCCGGCTGGCGGCGCCGCGCTGCCCAAGGGAATCGAACGTGGGGCCTCGGTCGAGGGGATCACCGAGTACCGCCTTCAGAACGGGTTACGGGTGTTGCTCTTTCCCGACCCGACCAAGCAGACAGTGACGGTCAACATCACCTATCTCGTCGGCTCCAAGCATGAGAACTACGGGGAGACAGGGATGGCCCACCTGCTGGAGCATCTGGTCTTCAAGGGGACGCCGCGCCATCCCAATATCCCACAGGAACTGACCGAGCACGGCACGCGCCCGAACGGCACGACCTGGTATGATCGGACCAACTACTTCGAGACCTTTGCCGCGACGGAGGAGAATTTACGTTGGGCGCTCGACCTCGAAGCCGATCGGATGGTCAACTCCTACATTGCGAAGAAGGATCTCGACAGTGAGATGACCGTTGTCCGCAACGAGTTTGAGTCGGGCGAGAACAGCCCCTTTGGAGTCCTGCTGGATCGAGTCTTCGCCGCGGCTTTTGCCTGGCACAACTACGGCAAGACGACGATTGGCGCCCGCTCCGACATCGAGAATGTGCCGATCGATCGACTGCAGGCTTTCTACAAGCGCTACTACCTGCCGTACAACTCGGTGTTGCTCGTCGCGGGCAAGATCGACGAGGCGAAGACGCTGGCCATGGTCGATCAGTATTTCAGCCCGATTCCCAAGCCGCAACGGGTCCTCCCGCCCAACTACACGGTCGAACCGGTGCAGGATGGAGAGCGGCTGGTCACCGTGCGGCGAGTGGGAGACACGCAGCTCGTCATGGCCGGCTACCGGATTCCTGCCGGGTCCCATCCAGACGCGGCGGGAGTTCGCCTGCTGGGACAGATCCTGGCGGATTCGCCTTCGGGACGGCTGCACAAGGCCCTGGTCGAGACGAAGAAGGCGAGCAGTGTTCTCACCTTCCCGGCAATCTTTGGCGAACCTGGCCTCCTCCTCTTCGGGGCGGAGGTCCGGATGGAGCAGCCTCTCGATGCCGCCCGGGATGAGCTTCTGGCGGTGATCGAGCAGATCGGGAAGAATCCGCCCACCGCGGAAGAAGTGGAGCGGGCGAGGGCGCAGCTGCTCAAGCAGATCGAACTGCGGTTCAACTCTTCGGAGTCGATTGGGTTGGAGCTGAGTGAGTGGATTGGGATGGGCGACTGGCGCCTGCTCTTCCTCGATCGGGACCGGTTGCGCAAGATCACGGTTGCCGAGGTGCAGCAGATTGCGGCGAAGTACCTGATCCAGTCGAATCGAACGCAGGGGCTGTTTATTCCCACTCCCAAGCCGGAGCGGGCCGAGATTCCCACGACGCCGGATGTGCTGGCGCTCGTCAAGGACTACAAGGGAGAGGCCAAGGTGGCGACCGGGGAGGCCTTCGATCCTTCCCCCTCCAACATCGATACCCGAACGGTCCGGGTCGAGCGGGGGTCGGTCAAGCTGGCGCTGCTGCCCAAGCAGACGCGGGGAGAGTCGGTGGTGGCGACCTTGAGTCTCCATATCGGCGATGAGA
>JBEIJP010000852.1:0-1539 GCA_040380245.1 Acidobacteriota bacterium
CCCACCACGGGAGCACCGCCAGCATATTGAAAAAATGGAGGCGGTCGACAATGAACCCCGAGGCTTCGAGCAGCCGCCTCAACTGGCGCTTGCCATAACGTCTGTAATGGCCTACCGCGTCATCAAACGCCCCGTGGATGGAGGCGTGAGCCGGAACCAGCAGCGCCAGGCGGCCTCCGGGGACAAGGACTCGGCGCATCTCCCTCAGGGCGACGTCATCGCGCTCGATGTGTTCCAGCACATTAAGACAGACGACGGTCTCGAAAGGGGATTCCCGGAAGAGAGCCGGCGCTGGATGGTTGAGGTCATAGTTGTCAACGACGATCCTCTCGTCAAGGCCGAAGCGGGAAATCAGCTGAGTCCGATACTCCGGAAGCGGGTCGGTCGCTACCACCGTGCGGTCTCTCCGCTCTCCCTCGAGAAGAAAACGGGTCATATTGCCCGTTCCAGCCCCCACCTCGAGGATCCGTCGCCCCATCGCCGAGGCAATCTGCTCGTAGATCCATCCATTGTATCGATCGAGCAAGGCCAGTTGGGCCAGCGTCGATGTCAGGGTAGGCATCTCCTCGACCATCATTCTCCCAGCACGTTGCCTGACGTCCTTTCGGTGAGCCTGCCCCCGTACTTCCAGCCTTTGACGCTCATCCCGTCACGCTCCTCCCGCCGGCAATCAACAGCTGACGCCCGGGAGTGAAAGGGGGCCACCTTCCCTGCGGCAGGAAGGCAAGCGGGCATCATGAGGGTCTCCCATCGTCACGTCAACCGACCGGGCTTCCCGGCCCCCATTTCGCTCCCCCCCCGGATGCCGCCTGCCGGATCGAAGTTACGGACGGCCACTCTCCAGAAAGGCCTTGAGCTTACGGGATCGCGAGGGGTGGCGCAGTTTGCGCAGCGCCTTGGCCTCGATCTGTCGGATGCGCTCCCGCGTGACGGCAAAGTGCTGCCCAACCTCCTCGAGGGTATGCTCGCTCCCGTTGGGACCCAGACCAAATCGCATCTTGATCACCTTCTCTTCCCGGGGAGTCAGCGTCTTGAGAACCTCTTCGGTAATCTCCCGCAGGTTGATGTTGATGACCGCCTCGGACGGATTCTGAATCGTCTTGTCCTCGATAAAATCGCCAAGGTGAGAGTCCTCTTCCTCTCCGATCGGAGTTTCGAGAGAGATCGGCTCCTGGGCAATTTTGAGCACTTTCCGCACTTTGGAGGCTGGAATATCCATCTTCCGGGCGATCTCCTCGCTGGTGGGCTCACGCCCCAACTCCTGGACGAGGGCGCGGGAGGTCCGGATCAGCTTGTTGATCGTCTCGATCATATGGACGGGAATGCGGATGGTTCGCGCTTGATCGGCGATCGCCCGGGTAATGGCCTGGCGGATCCACCACGTCGCATAGGTCGAAAATTTATATCCGCGCCGGTACTCGAACTTATCCACCGCCTTCATTAGTCCGATATTTCCCTCCTGAATCAGGTCGAGAAACTGGAGACCGCGGTTGGTGTACTTCTTGGCAATCGAGACCACCAGGCGAAGGTTGGCCTCGA
>JBEIJP010000853.1:0-1538 GCA_040380245.1 Acidobacteriota bacterium
AAGCGTCACCTTCTGGAGCCAGTTGACGCCATCCGCGCTGCGCATGAGGTTAATCCGATTGCTCTCCACGCCACGCCAGGCCAGGACCAGTTCGTTCTTGAAGACCGCCAGCACAGGAGCGGAGAGGGAGACCTCCGGAAGCGTCACCCGATTCTCCCAGGTCGTCCCATCGGCTGACTGCATGAGGGACAGGCGGTTGTTGCCGATTCCCGTCCAGGCGAGGACCCACCTTCCCCGGAAGGCGGCGAGCGCAAGGCTGTTCGGCGATTTCTCTTCGAGAGGAGGAAGGGGCGTAAACTGCAGGCCATCGGTGGATCGTGCCAATTGAAGTCGCAGGTCACCCGAGCCGACCCAGCCGAGAAGGAGCGTGCTATTGAGGCTGGCGAGGCTGGGGCCGAGATGGGCCCGTTGTGGCAAGGTCGCCCGGCGAGTGAGGCTGATCTTGAGCTGACTCGCGACCCGTTCGATCCGTTTGACCCAGGCCCGCTCATCGCGGGGATCGTTTGAGGCCTCCCCGGCAAAATGGAGGCCGACCGCGGCATGACTGCTCGATTCGAGCCAGACCGATCCGGAGTCCCCGCCGGAGCTAATCTCCATCCATCGACCCGGAATAGGGATCACCGTAAACTCGTCAGCGCTGACCCCTTCGATCATCCCATGCGTCGTCCCGGTGGTGCGTCCAGACTTGCTGACGCGCATGCCGATCGCCGCGCTGACGACCCCTTTGACCCCTCCCGGATAGTCGACAATGCTGGTCGAGCCAGGTCGTGCAGACTGTAGCCTCGCCACTGCGCAATCCAGCCCACGGTGGCTGCGCACGATCGTCCCGATGATGTCCTGGGCACTGCGCGTACCGGGTTGCGTGACCGCCTCGCCAACCGCCTCCTGCGGGCGCGAGGCGACATAGACGTGGTGGTTGCTCAGCGCCAGCCGCTCTCCCGTGCCGTTATCGAAGACGATCGCACCGAGAGTGCCCACTCCGTTGATATTGAGATTGCCCGTCTCGCTCCCTCCGACCAGTGGGTTGTAGCGACTGGTGCGTGCCTGCAATTCGAGATTGGACTCGATAACATCGACCGGAAACCCCTCGATCTCGCGCGGCACGATCTCCTCTTCGGTCAACTCCGCGAGGGGCCTCTTGGCCGAGACGTGGACACGCAGGGCGACCTCTCCAGTCAGCTGACCCTGGCTCCAGCGATAGCCAATATCGACTTTGTCGACCCCCTTCTTCGCCATCAGCTGCTTCCGGTTTCGCTTGAGGACGTCGAGGAGCGCCTCCATCTCCGCCGGGCCCAGTTGATGGAAATGGACATCCTCCCTGGCTGTTTGGATCTCCGGTGCGGGTGACGTCTTCTTTCGTTGTGGCGACTTTCTGGTCCGCTTTTTGGTTGTCATGGTCGCGTCTCCAATAGGTCAAACCGGAATGGTTCGGTAGCGAATGTTGCAGCTAGAATGGCCAGAGAGCCGGTCTCCATACCCGCTGCCAAATTTACTCTAATCGATCACTCCCCTGTTGAGAAGGCGAAGCGAGCATCAGC
>JBEIJP010000854.1:0-1535 GCA_040380245.1 Acidobacteriota bacterium
ACTGGCGGCGGGGTCTCCTGCGTCCGGCCAATGAGGTGTCCATGTCCTACGAAACCAACGACCCCAAGGGATGGGGCGGTGACCCGTCCCGCGGAGCTGCCCTCGGGCGGCGAGACATCACGCCCGCGCCGCCCGTCGGCACCGTCACCGTCCAGGAGATCCGCCTGGACCGTGACGGCTACGACCCGCTCGGTACCTACTATGGTGTCGGTCGGAAGATCTTCTCCGTCTGCGGCGAGACGGCCGACGGCGAGGAGTGGGAGATGACGACCCGCGCCAGTGACTACGCGCTCCTCCGCAACCGACTCATCGGCCTGTACAACGTCAAGGTGAAGCGCGTGGCGATGTTCCGCCGCGCCGCCAAGAAGGAGTCCTGATGACCACGTCCATCTTCGCCCCCCTCCCTCCATGCAGCCACCTGATCGATCCCGTCGACAGCCTCGTCGCCGTCCTGACCAACGGCGACAGATACGACTGCAACCTCGCCGCCCAGGCGCAGTGCGACCTGCTCGAGCAGGCGTTCGACGGAATCGTTGAGCTTGTCGACGCCGACCCGCGCTTCGAGGACGTAGACGCCAGCGACCTCGTCTACTACAGCCTCCTGGAGGCGATGGGCCACGGCGTCGGCCTCAACGACTACCTCGACCGCTGGTCCGAGGAGCAGATCGACATCGCCCGCGATCCCGAAGGACCCATCAACCAGGCCGTCAAGCGCCTGGTCGCTTGGGCGGAGGACGCCCTGTCCTCCTACCCGAGCGCGTACAAGTTGCGCGTGTCGGCGCGCGTCACCGTCTACACGGAGGCCAGTGCCGCCGACGGCGACTCCGCCGCGAGCGTCACCATCCCCGCCACGCCGACCGAGTTGGCGGAATGGATCTCGTGGACCGACGGCATCTCGTACGTGCCCGACGAGATGCGCGCCGAAGACGAGCCGCCCAGCGCCGACGCCGAGACGGACAAGAGCGTGGAGTACACCCCACTCAAGTTCGTGCGCCTGCTCGACGAACTCGGGCTGGAGTTCCAAGGAACCAGTTGGTCCGACACGGCCAATGACCAGCGCCTCCTCGCCGAGCACAGTTACCGGCGGCTGCCCATCGTCGAGTTCCTGAACGGGAGCGACGAGGTGATCAGCGCCACGCTCGACGTCTTCGTCGAGGTCATCAAACTCAACGACGAAGACCCCGACTGCTCGCCCGAAGAGATCGAGGCGGGCCGCGACTCGGTCTACAAGAAGGCCGAGTAGTCCCTCCCCCTCAACGCCCCGCCGTCAGCCGCCGGACTGGCGGCGGGGTTTCCCTGCGTCCGGCCAATCGGAGAGACAATGTCCCGCTTTTACCGTCTGAAGACCGCCCGCCCCCTGCCCGAGACCTACATCCCGGTCAAGCTCACGCAGCCGCGTGGCGGCGGGCTCACGTCCCTCGTCGACGAACGCACGGCTTGGCGCGTCGAGCTCGATCACGAGCAGTGGGGCATCTGCGTAGACACCGAGAGCGTCGACGGGGACGAGCGCGTCCTTGTCGACCCGGTGGATCCCT
>JBEIJP010000855.1:0-1526 GCA_040380245.1 Acidobacteriota bacterium
CAGCGCAACGCCCTGGGTGCCATCACCGCCATGCCCCGCCGTTCTGAAGGAACGCCGCATATTCGTGATTAGCGGGCGTCTGCCCAATCCCACCCGTTGCGGCGTTCCTTCAGAACGCCTGAATCACGTCTCACGCGTACCCAGGGTTGCAGCCTGGGCTGGTATGCGCCGCCCCTTCAGGGCGGAGGATGGCACGACACTCCTGCCCGGCGCTCGAGTCAAGAGACCGTGGTCCAATAATAAAATGAGAGGTTAGTGCTGGGGTTTGCTCAGATGTGGGGCTCCTTCAGGTTTTGTCAACCCGAATCGATCAATACCGACTTCGCCAAAGCCTTGCGGGTCGTTCTGTCAGTCAAAGCGTAGTTTGACAAAGCGGATGAATCATGCAAAATAATGACGCATCTGACTGTCTCCTATACAGGCCGTCGGACTCCGGATCATCATCTGTTCCCCACCTCTTGCGTGGGACAAAATCGAAGACAGACAGTACACGACAGCGGAAGACAGTGGAGGATCAGCATTTTATGAAGAAGGTATATTCAATCATCACGCTCGCGATTGTCACAAGCGCGACCCTCTTCGGCAGCACCGCCGCCCTGGCCCAGGACGAGAAGCAGGCCGAGCTTGAGCGCAATTTTTACAACGAGTGCTACACCAAGCGCGACAAGAACACCTGCCTGCCGCTCGCGCGCGAACTCGGCGAGAAGTATCCGACCAGCCAGTACGCCAAATTTGCCCAGCAACAGATCAAGGGCGACCTCAGCGAGAAGTTTCAAGGCGCGTTGACGGCCTTCTATGCCGCCCCGGACGCCCCAAAGCTCGAGCAGCTGATCCAGTCCTCTGAGAGCTACCTGGCGAAGGAGACCGGACAGACCGCGGTGACCTACGTCACTGCCCGCGTCGCCCTCGCCACGACCTACGGCGCGATGGGAAATCTCTTCAAGGACATCGAGAAAGCCAAGACCTACGCGACCCGGGGACTTGAACTGATGGCCAGCGAGAAGGCGCCGGAAGGCTGGGATCCCAAGGACTATGACCCGCTGCGGGAGACGGCCCTCGCCCAGCTCAACCAGTTCCTCGGCTACAACATTCTCCAGGCCGAGGGAGACGCCAACGAGGCGGTGGCCTATCTTAATAAAGCGATCGCCGTCAAGCAGAAGGACGGACTCGGCTGGAAGGACCCCAACAACTACTGGCTGCGCTCCAACGCCACCTTCAAGGAGTATCAGCAGCTGAGCAAGCAGTACCAGGCCCTCACCGACGATCAGAAGACCGCGGATGAAGGCAAGGCGCTCCTGGCGAAGATCAATCCGACGATCGATCGGATGATCGTCGACTACGCGCGGGTGCTCGCCACGGCGACCACCCCGCCGACCGAGTCGCTGCGCACCGCCGCCAAGGAGCAGTTCGACTCCTTCTGGAAGTACCGGACGGGTTCCGCGGACGGCGCCGAGGCCTTCATCAAGCAGCTGGAGGCCGACCCGACGGTTGCCGATCCGACCGTGCCGGCCAAGGCCGAGTCGGAG
>JBEIJP010000856.1:0-1524 GCA_040380245.1 Acidobacteriota bacterium
AGACGATGTTTCGCCTCAAGGACCGTAAGGGTGCGGACCTCTGTCTGGGTATGACGCACGAAGAGGTGATGACGGACATTGCTCGCCGGGAGCTGCGCTCCTACAAGCAGCTCCCCCAGGTCTGGTACCAGATTCAGACCAAGTTCCGCGACGAGGCGCGCCCCAAGTCCGGGCTGCTGCGCGTGCGTCAGTTCACCATGAAGGACGCCTACTCCTTCGATCTGGATCAGACCGGGCTCGATCGCTCTTTTGAAGCACAGCGGCAGGCCTATGAGCGCATCTTCTCCCGATGCGGCCTGCAGTATGTCATTGTCGAGGCGGATACCGGCGCGATGGGCGGTTCGGCTTCCAACGAGTTCATGGTCTATACCGATGCCGGGGAGGATCTGGTCGCCAGCTGTCAGCAGTGCCAGTACGCGGCCAACCTGGAGAAGGCGACCTCGCGTCTCGTTCCGGTCGATGACGGCGAGGAGACCTTCTCCCTCGAGGAGTTTCCTACCCCAGGAGTACGGACCATCGAGGACCTCGTCCGGTTCCCGGAGGGGGCCGCTGCCGACCGTCAAATCAAGACCCTCGTCCTGGTGGCGGTCGCCGCGAGGGGCCTCGAGACACGCTCGCATCCCTTTCTCGCCCTGCTTCGCGGTGATCATCCCCTCAACGAGATCAAGCTGCAGAACGCGGTTGCCCCCTTCGTCAACCGGGAAGGGTGGGAGATGACTGCCGTTCGCCCGGCCCATCCGGAGGAGATCCAGGAACTGCTGGGAGCGCAAGCGGGAAGTCTCGGGGCTGTGGGAGTCACGAAGTGCTGGGTCCTCGTCGACGAGGCGCTGCGTGGACGTCGCAATATGACGACCGGCGCCAACAAGGACGACGCCCACCTTCGCGGGGTCAGTGTCGAGCGCGACCTCTCGCCCACTGCCTGGGCCGATCTGCGCAGCGCGGCGAGCGGCGAGCCCTGCCCGACCTGTGCGGCTCCCCTGCGTGTCGCCAAGGCGCTCGAAGTCGGCCATATCTTCAAGCTGGGAACGAAGTACTCGGTCTCGATGGGCGCGACGGTGCTGACCCCGGAAGGGAAGGAGTCCCCGCTGGTAATGGGATGCTATGGAATCGGCGTGGAGCGGATCCTCGCGGCGGCGATCGAGCGTTGGCACGACGAGGCTGGGATCATCTTTCCGGCCGCGATCGCGCCCTTCGAGGCCGTTCTGACCCCACTCAACGTCAAGGATGCGGAGTTGCGCGAGGCGGCGGAACGTCTCGACGCGGCGCTCCGCCAGGCAGGCGTCGATCTTCTCTTCGATGATCGCGACGAGCGGGCGGGCGTCAAGCTCAATGACGCTGATCTCGTCGGCTTTCCCTTGCAGATCCGGCTGGGGCCAAAGAAGTGGAAGGAAGGGCTCGTCGAGCTCTACGATCGTGCCACGAGGACGACAATGGACCTGCCGGTCGAGGCGATCGTCGAAGAGACGACCCGCCGCCTTCGCCCGTCGTAGGTTCGCACGAGAGAGACGCTTCGCGAGAATGCCT
>JBEIJP010000857.1:0-1521 GCA_040380245.1 Acidobacteriota bacterium
AGCGGTGTGGGGTGATCCTCCTCGGTTTCGTGGTGGGCGCGATGGGGATTATTCTGCTCTTCGGGGACCGGGAGGATCGCCCGCCGGGAATCGTTCTGAGCCTGCTGGCGACGCTCGGCGCGAGCGGCATAGCGGTCGTTGCCGCGCTCTTTGCCCGCCGCCTGCAAGCCGCCCTGGGGCTGACCGCGGCGAGCCGGGGCTGACCTTGTCCGCCTGGATTCGGGCGACTCCCGCCTCCCGCGCCGTGGTCGAGGGCCTGGCGTGCTGACCCGGCGCCAGAGCGTAACGATTCACGGCCAGACGGCGAGAGGCCCGTTTACGCGGCGTCGAGATTGAGCGGCTGGACACCGGACAATTCGACCGTCCGCCTGGCTACCCAGAGATCGTAGGCATCCTGCATGGCCAGCCAGCTTTCCGGAGACCGTACGAGCGCTTTGGAGAGGCGAAGCGCCATCTCTGGGCTAACCCCGTTCTGCTGTTTCAAAATCCGGCTGAGGGTCGATGCCGCAACATCCAGGTGGATGGCCAGCAAACGACAGCTCACTCCGAACGGCTCCATGTAGGTCGAGAGGATGAATTCACCGGGGTGGGGAGGATTGTGCATTGCCATCAGTGGTAGTCCTCATAATGATCGATGTAAGCGTCGCCGTCATAGAAGTTGAAGGTTAACCTCCAGTTTCCATTGATTGTAATTGACCAATTTCCTTTCCGATCGCCCTTTAACTGATGAAGTCGGTAACCAGGGATGTTCAAGTCCTCAATATGAGCGGCAGTATCCAAGGCTGCCAGCTGCAAGCGTAATTTTCGGGCGTGAGTGAATTGGATTCCGCGCGTATCGCCAGTAAGAAAAAAGTTTCCAGCCCTTTGTGCTTGAATGACTTGATCATTGTCAAGACTGGAGCATGGGGCACAACCCCGTTAAAGGGGGCAGATCCCAGCCAGTCTCGGTTGATTGTCGCTGACATTCGATCCTCATCGGGCATCGTTGGTATTGTTAGTCGTATAACCAATAGTCAGGCTCCGCCGTCGGATGAAAGGGGCACCGCAAAGCGACACGTGAGGCTCGAGCTCTACGGTCGGCGGCACGGCGTCGACGGGACCGAGTGCTTGGGGATTTCACGGCGGTGGGCCTATAATCCGCGCTGATGCAACTACTGGATCTGTTCAATCTATCGCTGGTGGGGAGGTCATCGGTCACCGGGCTGGAGTACGATCTGCCGGACGGGAGGGCGGGGCAGCTGACCTTTGGAGAGCTGGCCGAGCGCAGCGACCGGGTGGCGAGGCTGCTGCTGGCGCGGGGGTTCGGCACCGGTGACCGCCTGGGGATCTTCCTCGCCAACCGGGTCGAGTTCATCGATCTGCTGCTGGCGGCGCTCCGATTGGGAGTGATCGTGGTGCCGATCAACATTCTCTACCGCGAGCGCGAGCTGGGGCACATCGTCGCGGACGCTGAGCCGAAGGCAGTTGTGACAACGCTCGAGGCCGCGGGCTGGCTGCCTTCGGGGACCCCCTTCCTCGATG
>JBEIJP010000858.1:0-1519 GCA_040380245.1 Acidobacteriota bacterium
CTGAGCATAAATCCGTGGTTCAGGAGATGAATCGGAAGCTCTTCGATCTGCTCGAAACGACCGGTGGGATGTACCTTCCCCTCTATCGGGATCGGGGAGGGCAGAGCAATCTTCGCCACGCCGACCGGTCGAAAGCGGCTCCCTTTCCAGAACGGATGCTTCGCCGCTGATCCGGCACAGCCAATTTTCTGATCATCAGGAATCAGCAAAGCCCGGCGAGTTCGACCTCCTCTCGAGGAGATCGCTCCACCGGGCTTTGCCTTCTTCATTGAAAGAGAGGAGGAGGCTACTTGCTTCCGAGACGGACGATCTCGCCGCCCGCGTTCTCCCACGCTCCCATTCCACCGAGGAGTGCCGCCGCACCATTGAATCCCGCCTTGTCGAGAAGGAACGCCGCACGGGCGCTCGTATGCTCGTTCGGTCAGGTACAGTAGGCGATGATCTTTTTGTCGCGAGGGAGTCCGGTGAATTCTCCCGCTTCCAGTTTGTTGAGGGGGATGTCGAGGGCATCCTTGATGTGGGCCGCTTCATAAGAAGCAGTTCCCCGGACATCGATGACGATCGCTTTGCCGGATTTGACGAGCGGAATCGACTCTTCCGCTGTCACGCGTGGCATCGCGTCTTCGGGATGGTTTTCATGGGAATCGTCAGCGGCCTTGGTGACCGCTGGCGTCAGCGACCCACTCCCCATCGGCTCCTCGGGATTCCCACACCCGAAGGAGAAGAGGAGCAGGGCGCCTGGCGCTACGAGCCGACAGGAAAGTTGTACAAGTCGCATAGTCTCCACTCTCTGATTGATGGTTTCAATGATGGACGAAGGCCGCGATGACCATCCGTCCGACCGAAAGTGTACACGAAGTATGGGCGCTGTCTCAATAGAGGCGAAGACCCGATCCAGCCCCCTTCGCAGAGAAGAGATCGAGCTTAGCGGGGACAGTTTCGCGCCTTCCGAAAGCCCTGCTGAAGCGCTTCTCTCTCGGAGCTGAACGGAACGCGGTTGCGTGGAGAGACCCGATGGTAATCGGGGCAGTCTGGGAGGTGATAGATCCCCGAGTTGCGGTTTCCGTGAATCCGAGAGGCGATGGAGACTCCTGCCGTATCTGCCCGGGGCTCCGGGGGGCGACGCGCGGCCCCCCCTTCGCGTCGGCTTGCCCGGTAGTCCCACGGGGCCAGCGGCGAGGCATCCCTCCAGAGCCCGCGACGTGCGGTGCGGGCTTCCTGCTCCGCCTGATCGAAGCGGCTCCGCTCAGTGCGTGGGAGATCCATCTCATAGGCCCGGTAGAACCAGGCCAGACCGGCCTCCAACTGAGCCAGATTGAAGTTGACCCCATCGCGGCTGACAAAGCCGAGCAGCCGGTCGTACCGGTCCGTCTTCTCCCAGGTGATCCGCACCGGCTGGTTGCCCGCCAGCCGCGCCAGGTGACTGCGGGAGATCTGGCTGAATGGCTGACCGATCTCCGGTGCGTCGATGCCCGTCAACCGGACCCGGTACTCACGGCCGCGCGGGTCGACAACGGTC
>JBEIJP010000859.1:0-1514 GCA_040380245.1 Acidobacteriota bacterium
CTTTCCGACCGGACGGACCACCAGCGCGGGAACCGTCCGCGCGGCCCCGCCAAAAGTCGTCCGGCTCGTCTCTACTGCTGTCTTCTCTGTCATGACTGCCCTCCCCTGGTTGGTGTCTCGCTTCGATCTCTTCGCAATCCAAAGAGAAAAAATATCGCATCAGGGAGATGGGAGCAATCGCCCCCCCAGTCCCCTGCCCTTTCCCGTCCCTGACAACCGACTCGACATCTTCGGCGCGGCCAAGGATAATCGGTAAGACGGTGGAGAATCGCGCCGTCTGACGAAGCCCGGGGAACTGAATTCAAGAGACAACACGAGGGGGAGACGCTATGACCGCCAACCTGCTGCTCGAGAAGCGAGATCGCATCGCCATTCTGACCATCAACCGCCCGGATAAATTGAACGCCCTCAACACGGCGACCCGACAGGAACTCTCGCAGGTGCTCGACCAGCTCCAGCGGGACGCCGAGGTCCGCGTCGTCATCCTCACCGGCGCCGGAGAGAAGTCCTTTGTCGCCGGCGCCGACATCAACGAGTTTGAGGGACGGACCGCCGTGCAGCAACGCGAGGTGATGAAGACCCGCAACATCTTCACCAGCGCGGAGGAATTTCCCAAGCCGCTCATCGCCATGATCAACGGGTTCTGCCTCGGCGGAGGCTGCGAGCTGGCCCTCTCCTGCGACCTGCGCATCGCCAGCGAGAAAGCTCGCTTCGGCCAGCCGGAGATCAACCTCGGCATCATCCCCGGCGGCGGGGGAACGCAGCGGTTGACCCGTCTCGTCGGCGAGGGAAGGGCGATGCAGATGATCCTCACCGGGGAGATGATCGGGGCCGAAGAGGCCTATCGGATTGGGCTGGTCAATGAGGTCCACCCCGCTGATCAGCTCCTCGAGCGGACCGTCGACCTCGCCAATCGGATCGCGGAGAAGAGCCCGGTCGCCCTCGCTATGGCCAAGGCCGCGGTCAAGGCCGCCGCCCGCACCACCCTCCGCGAGGGGCTCGATCAGGAGATCGACCTCTTCGCCCTCTGCTTCTCCAGCGAGGACAAGGAGGAGGGCGTCCGCGCCTTCCTCGAAAAGCGAAAACCGAACTTCCAGGGGCGCTAGTCGAGAGGCTCCCGGCGACCCCAGCGACTTTAGCTCGGTGGTTCCGCCACCAGATCGATCAGACGAGAGGTTCTCCTTATGCGATCCAATCAGGCAGCTCTTCGGCGACAATGGCGACGACGACTCGGCGTCCTTCTCCTGGTGCTGGGCGGTTTCGCGGTCGCCCAGCCGGCCCGGGCCCTTCCAGACTATCTGAAGATCTTCGCCGCAGACCCGCTCTCGCGTCCGGAACTGCGGACGCAGTGCGCGGTCTGCCACGTCGATTCCCGTGGCGGGGGGGAGCGAAACGCCTTCGGCCGCGCCTTCGCCGCCGCCGGCCACACCCTCACCCCGGCCCTCCGGCAGGAGGTCCCTGCCCTGGTTCAACAGGCGCCCCTGCCGCCGGTCCGATTTGTCGAGGGGGATGCC
>JBEIJP010000860.1:0-1511 GCA_040380245.1 Acidobacteriota bacterium
AGTCCCACCGTCAGTTCCGTCCCCCGCCAGTTTCCCTTCGCCCCGGTCCTACCTTCCCACGGCATCAGACGCTCGTCGCCGGATGCAATCGACCGCTTCGAGAGGGCAAAGGCCCCATCGCGCCGCGGTTGCGCTGCTGCCTCCAACGGGGCCCCCAGCTCGGCCCCCAAAACGAGCCCGGCAGATCGCCCACCTTTTTCGCCCCCAAATCTGTTCTGTCCGGCCGCCCAGCCCTAACGTTTCCGTGCGCGAAAGCCGATCAACAACCATGCAGCGGTGCCATCGGCTATGACCCCTCCGGCTCAATCCACTCCTTCGCGACCGGGCCACGGCCTCCGCTGGTCGCCCTCCCTGGCCGACTTTCTCTTCGTGTCGCTGGTCGTCTGGCTCTTCCTCGCCGGACCCAATGGCTGGATCGGGCTTCTCTCCGATGGCGACACGGGTTGGCATATTCGGGTCGGCGATTGGATCCGCGCCAACGGAACCGTCCCGCAAACCGATCTGTTCTCGTTCTCTAAGCCCGGCGCCCCTGGTTCGCCTGGGAATGGCTCGCAGAGCTCCTCTTCTCTTATCTCCACAGCTGGGCCGGCCTCAAAGGGGTGGTCCTCTTCTGTGGCATGCTGATCCCGGCCTATCTCCTGGTCCTGTTCCGTCACATGCTCTGGCGTGGCGCCACGAGCCTCCTGGCCCTGCTCATCATCCTGCTGATCAGCGGCAGTTCCGCCATTCACTATCTGGCCCGGCCCCACCTGTTCACGCTCCTCTTCCTGGCGATCGCCCTCTGGATTCTTGATGCCGACCAACTGCGCCCTTCCCGCCGGGCCTGGACCCTCGTCCCGCTTACCCTCCTCTGGGCTAACCTCCATGGCGGCTTCCTCGCCCTCATCGCCTGTCTCGGCGCCATCGCCCTCGGCCGTCTGCTGAACGGCGAACGGGCTCTGGCCCTGCGCTACGCCGCCATCGCTGCCGCCTGTCTCGCCGCCAGTGTCGTCAACCCCTACGGCATCCAACTCCACCTCCACATCGCCCAGTACCTCCGCTCCGACTGGATCAAGGACGTCGTTGACGAGTTCCAGTCCCCCCGCTTCCGCAGCGAGTCCATGCTTTTCTATGAGATCCTCCTGCTCGCCGGCGCCGCCGCCTGCGTCGGCCTCGCCCGGAAAGGCCGCTGGAGCGATGTCCTCCTCATCCTTCTATGGGCCCATCTTTCGCTCGGCGCCGTCCGCCATGTCCCGATCTTCCTTCTGGTCGCCGCTCCCCGCATCGCCGGCCAGTTCACGGAATGGTGGCAGATTCTCGTCGATTCCTCGGCGCGCCGCTCGCTGCTTCGCACCTTCGACGAACTCTCCTCCGATCTCATCGCCCGTTTCTCCTGGAACTCGGTCTGGCTCGCCTTCCTCGTCGCCATGATCGCCGCCATGCTCACGGGGCTCTCCTATGCCTGCGTCGGCAGTCGATATGCGCGGGCCGGTGGCGCGGCGTATGTCACGCATCGTGCCTTGGATAAACCC
>JBEIJP010000861.1:0-1510 GCA_040380245.1 Acidobacteriota bacterium
ACCAAGCCCATTCGATCAAGTCGTCAGGCGGCGATAGATCCCGGGGAGTCGTTCCGGGAGGCTCATGACGTCATCGATGATGGTGTAGCCGACTTCGCCGTAGAGGTCTTTGAGTTCCGATTCGGAGTCGCGGTCGATGGTGATGCAGAAGGGGGTGATGCCGCGCATCTTGGCCTGGCGGAGCGCGACCTTGGTGTCCTCGCGGGCGTAGCGGGAGTCGCCATAGTCGTGATCATAGGGGCGTCCATCGCTGAGGACGATGAGGAGGCGGGTCCGGGCCTCCTGCTGTTCGAGCTCCGCGGCGGCGTGGCGGATGGCGGCGCCGAGGCGAGTGTTGTTGTGGTAGGTGATGCCGCCGATGCGGCGTTCGACCTCGGCGCGGTAGGGTTCATCGAAGCGTTTGATCTGGAAATATTTGACGTTGCGGCGACCTTCGCTGCTGAAGCCGGAGATGGCGTAGGCGTCGCCGACGGCTTCGAGGGCTTCGCTCATCAGGACGAGGCCCTGTTTTTCGATATCGATGATCTTCTGACCGGGGCGGGTATAGGGTTGATTGGGGTGCCGCGAGATGGTGCGGGCGGTCGAAGAGGACATATCGAGAAGGAAGGAGACGGCGACGTCGCGCTCACGGCGGATGCGGCGGATGTAGAGCCGATCGGAGGGTCGGCCGGTGGTGCGTTTGTCGACGTGGTGATCGATGACCGCCTGGAGGTCGAAGTCCTCGCCATCAAGTTCGCCTTTGACCTTGCGCATCGACTCGGGGCGAAGCATCTGGAACTGGTGGCGGATCGAGGAGATGACGCCGGAGTAGCGCTGGCGGACCTGTTCGACGAATTCACGGGCGCCGCGGCGGTTTTCGCGTTGGATGACGCGGCACCATTTGGCGCGATGGTCGCCGAGTTCACGATCCCATTCGTCATAGAAGAAGACCTCGTCGCCTTCCTGCAGCTCCTGTTCGCTCATCTCGCCGTGGAGGAGCTCCTGGAGGAGGTCCGTTTCGGCGGCGGCGGCCTCTTCGATGGTCTCGGACCATTGGTTGAAGAGTTCGGAGCGGGGCTGGGTGGGAGAGGCGGACGGCTGGGGCTCGGACTTGCCGTTGGCATCTTCGGCGGAGTCGGTTTCGTTCTCGTCGGTCGACTCGTCGGCCTCATCCTGGGACTGTTGCCGGGCGGTGGGGCTGTCGAGGATCTGGTAGACGCGGAGGGTGGCGACAAGGGTCTCGGCGACGGTGGCACCCTGGCGACGCAGGTATTCGGAGACGATGCGCTCGAAGGGGAGGATGACCTCGGCATAGCCGCGACGGGCGATCTCGTCGATGACGCCGCCGCAGAGGGTGATCTGGAAGAGCATCTCGTAGACGGCCTGTTCCGCGGTCAGCTCGACGATGGGCGGGCGGCGGTCGATCAGTCGGTGCTGGACGAAGTCGAGGTCGCGACGGATGCCGCGGTAGGTATCGCGGAGCCGCCAATCGATCCGGCCATTCTCGAGCGTCGTAAAGATGCGGGTGGCG
>JBEIJP010000862.1:0-1509 GCA_040380245.1 Acidobacteriota bacterium
CCAGTCGAATTTGCTTCATCTGCCGGGGTTAACCCCGGCAGATGAAGCAAATTCGACTGGCGTCAACCAGCCCAAGGATGTGTGAGGACGGCACTCGTTATAATCCCGTCGCCACGCGTCTATCTTGCTCCTGGCGTCGGCTAGAGACAAGAACCAATGGGTGTTCAGACATTCATCGCGGAACCGCCCATTGAACGGTTCCACAAAGCCATTGTCAGTCGGCTTGCCTGGCCGCGAGAAGTCCAGCGTTACGCCGTTTTCATACGCCCAGCGATCCAAGGCCTTCGAGATAAACTCCGGGCCATTGTCCACACGTATGGCCCGTGGAGTGCCGCGTATCGATGCGATCCTGTCCATGGCCTCGACAACCTGCTCCCCTTTGATACCCTGGTCGACGTCGATCGCCAGAGCCTCCCGGGTGTACGCATCGACAACGGTCAGAGCACGCAGGCGCCGACCATCGAACAGGGCATCCGAGACGAAGTCCATCGACCACAACTCGTTAGGGGCCAGCGCCGCTGGCTGTCTCTCCCGCTGAGCCGCGCTGACATGCCGACGCGGCCGTTTGAGCCGTAAACTCAAGCCATCCTCCCGGTACAGCCGGTAGACCCGCTTGTGGTTCACGACCCAGCCTTCGCGGCGAAGCAGGATGTAAATCCTGAAGTAGCCATATCGCATCCGGGTCTGCGCGATGTCCCGGATGCGCATGAGAAGAGGCGTCTGATCGGCTCGAACCGAACGGTATCTTACGCTTCGTCGATCAAAGGTCAGCACCGCGCAACTGCGCCGCTCGCTGACCGCATGGCTCGATTGAACATACCGTACGATCTCGCGCTGCCGAGCAGGCCTCAGACTTTTTTTGACAGCACGTCCTGCAAGATGTGCTTGTCCAGACTGAGGTCCGCCACCAGCTGCTTGAGCTTTCGGTTCTCGTCCTCAAGCTGCTTAAGCCGGCGCAGTTCGCCTACGCCAAGACCACCATAAAGCTTCTTCCAGCGGTAAAACGTCTGCTCCGAAATCACCATTCGGCGCAGCACCTCAGCCACCGGCGTGCCCGTCTCCGCTTGCTTCAACGCGTAGGCGATTTGCTCTTCGGTATATCGACTCTTCTTCACGGCATGCTCCTTCAGCACAAGGGAAACACTACCGGAAAACTCGCATTCAAACCGGAGGAAAAAATCGGGGGGACGTCAAGCGACAAGTTGCAATTGACAGCATGGTGATGATTGGCATACAGATGAATATGGGTAAGCGGCCGCTGGGTCGGTTGGAGTGCCCGAATTGATACCCGATGGGGCGTACACCTGCCGCGCCATGGCGTCGCTTTCGCGGAATCGGGGCGTGGTTTCAGACGAGGGGGAAGGTTAGATGAGGATTGTAGCATATGATCGGCTCCTTCTGTCATCGGCGTCGGCGTTGACGCTTTTGTTTAGTTCCCAGACACAGGCCCAAGAGGTTTCAGGAGCGGGCAAGCCCGGTAGTGAGCTTGCGGAGAGGGCCGTTGACGAC
>JBEIJP010000863.1:0-1503 GCA_040380245.1 Acidobacteriota bacterium
AGCTCCGTCGTCAACCGGGGAGACCACCCGAGCTGCCTTGAAAAACGACAGTCCGACCAGCCGACCCACCCCCGATGTCCCTGCCGCACCCAGCGAGCCTGCTCCGTTGGAGGGGGCAGTTGGACCATCCGGGAGCAGTGCGTCGTCCGCTTCAAAGCAGGAGCGACAGCCGTCTGGCGCGGTCGATATTATGCCGATGACAGAGCGAACCACACCCTCCGAGCCAGTCAAACCGACGCCGGCGGCCGCTCCGAAGAGCCCATCAGTGAGTGGTCCGTGGACTCTTCAAGTCGCGGCCTATTCGGACGAGGCGCAGGCCAACGCGCGCCGGGCGGCGCTCCAGTCGCGAGGCATGGTATCCCGCGTCGTTCGTGCGGATCTCCCGGGGAAGGGGACCTGGTACCGGGTTCAGGTGGGAGACTTTCCGACTCGGGAAGCGGGAATGGTCTTCGGGCGTGATCTTCGGGCAAAGGGCCTGGTCAGCGACTTTCTCGTCAGCTCAACGCGCCCCTAGCCCAGTTCCGGACTTCGGGCGCATTCCTGGGGATGTTGCGATAACGCTGACCTGGAATTGAACCTGGAACTGGAGCAAGAGGCGATGATTTGGCAGAAAGCCAAGGCCCAACAGCGACCATCAGAGAGGTCCCCAGCGAGACTGCCAGAGAGATTTTGACCGACGAAAGGTGAGGCTTGAAGACGGAGAGGGCTTTGAGGACAGATCCAGCTGGAGGGAGTCACTTACAGGGGACGGCTTCATCAGCCAGTCCTCCGCGAGTTGCCGCTCCATCCTCCTACGACCCTCGGATCGTCGAATCCTATGCGGCGCTGTTGGAGCGCCCGGAAGCCCGCCTCCGGTTTCTGCACCACACCTTGCAGCGCCTGGCTGAAAATCAGAAATCCCTCGATCAGTTGGTCGGGCGCATCCCCCTGAGTCAGCTCCTCCTCCGACGCACAGGATTGTACGATCGAATCGTCGAGGCACAGGGGTACCTGACGGCCGAGGAGGAGTTTCTTTCGTTTCAACTGCCCAGGACGAGGGCCGGGGGATCCCGCAGGGGAGTGGGCTCGCCGCTTCCTCTCCCGCGAGTGGCCAGACTCTACCGCTTGCTCCATCGCGGACGACATCTGTTTTACGCTGTTGCCGTGGTCCTGGTGGGGATCTTGTTATTGGGGGGCTATTGGCTGGTGACGTGGTCTGCCAGATCCCTCAATACCTACCTGGCGCGCAAGTATCTGCGCACTCGTCCCCCGATTGTCGTTGCCACGGCCAGCCCCGGCGCAGGTGACGCGCTGGCGGCGACGGGGGCTGGTTTTCTGCTCAGCTACCAGCCGGAACGGGTCTGGCAAGTAGAGCGGACGCCAGATTTCGAGCGTTACAGCAACGGAGCTCGCATTCTGACACAGTATCAGACCTCGAATCGACCCCGTGCCTACTACCCGATTCCGAGGGGGTCGGCGACATCAGGCGGGGAAGTGCGCCGGGCGATCGTCGGGATCATCTAT
>JBEIJP010000864.1:0-1502 GCA_040380245.1 Acidobacteriota bacterium
AAAATCGAGCCGACTCAGGATGTCGGGCCGGATGAGGATCGTATCGGGAAAGAGATCAGACGCCATGACGACCCGCGGAGGTTAGGGACCTTTGGTCCAACGAGGAAGGGTTGTATTGAGTCGCCTCGGCAAACGAGGCATCCGGCACTTCAGATCTCCCCACTGCACCCCACGCCTCCCGCGGCGCCTTCTTGGAAAACCCCTCGGATGCTGCGGCTCTGGGTTGCCTTCCTGGAGCATTCGCCGAAACTTGGCGTCATGATCCGCATCGCACTCTTGGCCATGGCCATTGCCATCGGTGCCGAAGGTCTTGGCATCCTTCGCGCCGCTACAGGGAGTTCTTGGCCGATGTTCCGGGGCGATCCGGCCCAGAGCGGGGTCAGCCCGGCGCGCATCCCGGAGGCACCGGTACTCAAATGGCGTTTCAAGACCGGCGGCGCGGTCAGTGCCACTGCCGCCATCGTCGATGGCGCGGTCTTCATCGGATCGGCCGATTCGAATGTGCTCTGTCTTTCCCTCTCCGACGGCAGCAAGCGCTGGTCCTTCCAGACCGGGGGGCCGGTGGAAGCATCACCCCTGGTCCTCGATGGGCGCGTCTTGATTGGTGACACCCTGACCAATTTCTTCGCGCTCGACGCCAAGACCGGGACCAAACTCTGGAGTCGGGGCTTCGACGACAAAATCAAGAGCAGCGCCAATTGGGTCATCGGCACCAACGGAACCTCCACCAATATCCTCGTCGGGGGCTACGACTTCCGGCTCTACAGCCTCGAGGTCAACACCGGGAAATCGAACTGGGTCTACGAGACGGGCAATTACATCAATGGCTCGCCGGCCATTTCCCGCGGACGGACCGCCTTCGGCGGCTGCGACGCCATCGTCCATGTGGTCGATGTGGTCGGCGGCAAGAAATTGCGGGAGATCGAGGCCGGAGCCTACATTGCGGCCTCCGGGGCCATGGAGGGCAACCTGCTTTACGTCGGCCACTACGAAAACGAATTGCTCTGCGTCGATGTCGAAGAGGGGAAGATCCTTTGGAAGTACCGCGACCGGGCCTTCCCCTTCATGTCCTCGCCGGCGGTGACCACTGACCGCGTATTGATCGGCAGCCGCGACAAACGCCTCCACTGCATCCAACGGACCGACGGTAAGCCGCTCTGGACCTTCCAGACCCGGGGCAAGGTGGAGAGTTCGCCCGTGGTGGCGGGCGACCGCGTCATCGTCGGGTCCGACGACGGACGGCTCTACATCGTCTCGCTGGCCGACGGCCGGGAGCGCTGGAATTACGAACTGGGGCAACCCGTGCAAAGTTCCCCGGCCGTGGTCGACGGACACATCGTCATCGGCTGCGATGATGGCTTTGTGTACTGCTTCGCCGCTCCCCGTTGACAGGCGGCTGGCTGGTCGCCCTCATCACAGCTCTCCCGGAAAAGATCCTCAGGCTACCCCTCACCGATGTCGATGTCCCCCCAAGACCTCACCCCGAATGCGAACCTGTCGCC